>CAVQQJ010000001.1:0-12031 GCA_963714955.1 uncultured Bacteroidota bacterium
CCGGATTAATTGCCTTGATTGGGAGGGATAAATTCAATTCGAGGCTTGAAGAAGGATTTCAAAAACGCTATGTCGACCTTGGCAATGAACCGAGCCTCGAAACTCCGTTTCTTTTTAATTATTCGGGCAAGCCCTGGCTTACTCAAAAGTATTCACGATATGTACTGGATAATTTTTATGATACTTCACCGTACACCGGCTGGGTCGGTGAAGAGGATGAAGGGCAGCTCAGCGCATATTTTGTTTTGCTCTCAATGGGATTATTTGAAATGGACGGGGGATGCTCCATCAAACCGTACTATGATGTAAGCGGTCCACTATTTAAGAAAATAGTGATTCATCTGGACCCTAAATATTATAGCGGCAAAACATTTGTCATCACAACGATAAACAATTCCGAAAAAAATGTTTATATCCAATCTGCCAAACTGAACGGTGTACCGCTAACCAAACCTATCGTATTCCACAGTGATGTAGTCAATGGGGGTGAACTTCTTTTTGAGATGGGGCCTGAACCCAGCATGAATTGGGGAAGCAGTAATGAGCCCTTTAATATCAAATGAAGCAATGTTTATCGAATGTGGCAGGACGAAGTAGGCGGGGAAAGGACTTGTGCGGGAATTCACGTGACGACTTTAAACGGCGATCCGAGATATTTTTTCACGTGCTTAATGAATTCTTCAGGTTTGATGGGTTTCGTCAAATAATCGTCCGCACCGGATGACTTTGCCTCTTCGATATCAGTTTGACTTTGGAGAGCGCTGACGACGATAACGGGGGTTTGCATCGTTTCCTTATTGCTTCTGATCCGCCGCAACATCTCAAATCCGTTCATATCGGGCATAACCAAATCGACAACGATCAGGTCGGGGGTCACTTCCTGTATCTTTTGCATCGCTTCCCGGCCGTTCGAGGCAACGATCACGTCATATCCGGCGAGAATGACATTGTGCTGCAAGACCGCTCTCGTAAGCCGCTCATCGTCGACAATGAGAATTTTCTTACGCTGCTCAATTGCCATACTGTCTACGGTATTTATCCAATATGAAGCTTCCCCCTCATTCTGTCCACTTATCCCTACAGCCATTTCAATGCGAAAATGTAGGAGGATTCGACGGGAAAGTCAACAAGTAAAAAAGTCAGCGAGAATGGGAAGAGAAGTCACATCTGAACAAGCCTGCAACGACATCACATGGCGCCTTTTTCATCCAATACTCCGAATGACAAAAGTATACGAACTCGAGTCGTTGGAGATAACGACTACTCGCCGATACCGAACTTCTCTAAAAATTCGTACCGCTCACGATGCCCATCTAACGTCGACTCCGGCTTGGCTTTGATATGCATCAATTGGTAACCGTTTTCTTTGTTGTAAACAGGCCACAGTGGCAGACCCGGACCGTTTGGGTCGCCCGTTTTCGCAAAATTGGTCCAGTAAGAGGAGATGAGTTCCGAGACCTGGTAGTCCTCCGGCGTCCATGGCAAATTCTTCGACGAAAGGACGCGGAATACGTACTCGATTTCCCATGCATGCGCTGCCCTGGGTTCGGTCCCCGGCTTCGCGTCTGTTGGGAGTGGAAGAGTTTGATCGAACTCGTATCGGAATACCGGAGACTCGCCTGTTTTGAGTTGCAAGTCGAGCCACTTCCAGACAGAGTACGCGATGAACTTGTCTCCGGCGAAATCCTGCGCAGCCCGTTTTGTCTGGGAGTCGGTTAACGCCCGGTACAGTTTTAAAAAGGTCTTCGCGTTATCACCGAAAAGTAAATTGGCGCGTGCAACATAATTTTCGACGGTTGGCGTATCGCTCACAAAGAAGGATTCGAAATTTCCTTCATCCATATTCCATCCGGCAAGAAGCGGGACGTGGCTTTGCTTTCCAGCTGAATATATTGAAGAACAATCTTCTGGCAGGAAGTATCCATCCACATCGGGCGAAAATACTTTCCTTGGCACTTTCAAGGCTTCATCGAGCATTTTTTGCGCGGGAATCGCCCGTAGCGCTTGCAGAGAAGTTGTCCCAAATGCCGATTCCGCGAATCTTAATCCTGCCTTTTCAGCTTCGGTGCGCGACTTCATCGGAGCAGTGGTGCGGAAGAACGCTCCGCTCTCGCCAATTGCGCGATTGAAGAGACCTTTCGCCAAAGGTGATGCTATGAGTCCGCTGACTGAAGACGAACCGGCGGACTCGCCAAAAATTGTGACATTATCAGGATCGCCGCCGAACGCGGCGATATTTTTCTTGACCCATTCAAGTGCGGCGACCTGATCCAAAAGCCCATAATTGCCCGACGCATTGTGTCCCGACTCCTTTGTGAGTTCAGGATGCGCAAAGAAACCGAACACACCCAATCGATAGTTGAGACTGACGACCATCACCCCTTTCTTGCAAAGATTTCCTGCGTCTTGCCGCGGTTCGGAAGACGATCCCGCGGCAAAGCCTCCTCCATGAATCCAAACCATAACAGGCAATTTGGCCTGCGGAGAATTTTCCGGCATCCATAAATTCAGATACAGGCAATCTTCACTCGGCCCATTGTCGTTGAAGACCATGTCATCGTAAATCCGTCCTTGCATAGCGCGTTTTGGATAATCGACTGCCTTACGAACACCGGTCCAGGAAGGAGCGGGTTGCGGCGCCCTCCATCGCAGTGAGTCGACGGGGGGTGCGGCATAAGGAATACCTTTGAAGGTTCTCACTTTACCATCCGGGCTGACAACGCCTTCGAGGACGCCATTAGCGGTGCGAACCTGCACATAGCGTAATTCCTGCGCGTACAAGAAATTCACTCCAAAAAATAGTAAACATACGATGACACAGTGGCAACGACAGAGCTTCATAGTTTCTCCTTTTTTATTTGCCTCGAGCTTCGCAGGGCCAGATCTCCAATCATTTTTGGTCTGGAAATCTTATAGAGCACATGTTTTCTCAGGGGATGGCCCTCTTCTACATTCGGGTGTTCAAATTCTCCATCGAATGTCATACCAATTTTTTTCATGACGTTTATCGATTTTGTGTTTATCGTTGAAGTAAAAGAAACGACTTCCTTGAAGTTGAGAGAGGAAAATCCACACGCGAGGCAAGCTTTTGCCCCTTCCGTTGCAAGTCCCCGGTTCCAAAAACGCCGATCCAGCCGCCAGCCGATTTCAATGCAAGGAGTGAAATATGAGGAAAACGTCGGTCGGTTGAAACCGATGAATCCAATATATTCTTCCGATTCCTTTTCTTCGACTGCAAATAAACCGAATCCTCTTTCCTCCATGAAACCTGTAATTCTCTTGTAGGAATCGGCGGATTCCTCTTGCGAGAGTGTTTTGGGAAAGAACTCCATTACCAGGGGATCTTGATTCATCAGAGAGAAGGGGCGAAGGTCTGAATCCCGCCAGGTTCTGAGAATAAGCCGTTCAGTTTCAATGACCTTCAATTAAATAGCTCCTGGCAAGCCGATGTGCCTTTACGGAAACATTGTTTACCTGCTGCATTTGTATTGCATCCCGGGTGCATTGTGCGGCCGCTGCTCAAAGCCATGTTTCTCGTAGAACCCGTATTTATCTGCTGCCGCGAATAACTGAATATCTCGTATGTTTTCTTCCTTGCATTTTTTCACTAATCTTTCTAAAAGGAGAGAGCCTATGCCATTGCTTTGATACTGCGGATGAACAATGATATCCACAATTAATGCGTGGTGAACACCGTCAGCGATCACTCTCCCAAACCCGATGAGTTTGTCGGAATCGAATGCCGACAGTGCATACCAGCTCTTTTCTATCGCCTTTTTTAAATCAGCAATTGTAAATTTATATTCGTTATTCCATCCAGTTGTATTGAAGAGATCCCAGTATTCATCAATGGCAGGAAGTTGTTCTTTATATGAAGAGATTAATAACTGAAGATTCATTTGATTCTCACGATAGTTGTTTTATCGGGCACGAGCCAATCGGTGTAGTTTTAGAACCAAGAGGTATGTGCCGGTGTTTGATATGCTAGGGCGTTCTTTGCAGGATAAAGGTACAATGAAGAATTTTTCCGGAAGATTCTTGAACGCGTCCTCGTTGTTGTCGGTGATGCAAAACTACTGCGATTCAAATACAAATGCAACATTAGGAAAGGGAGTCAAGAACAAAACGCCTAGCGCTTTTTTCAATTAGATAACCTTGTAATTTTTCACCGCCAAGGCTCGGAGAACGCCAAGAGTATTGTTGCCCTTTATACTCATAACTTCTTGGGGTGCTTGGCGACTTGGCGGTAAAATTCAAGATTTTTTTAGATACGGCACTAATATGAATGTCCGGCCTTTGAACCAGGAGCGCTGGAGTCGGTTTGACATTCCGGCAAAATAACATCATATTTGCGCAGACACAGCGACCCCCAGCTACGAATGGGGACTCCTATGTGCAGGGAATGGACAGTGAAGAGAATTTAGAAGCCTCTGTTGGCGAAAGCTGGCAGAGGCTTTCCTATTTTTCGCGGCAGATTGAGTGCATCATTGACTGTCTGCTATTCGGCAGGAAGAAATTCCTTCGGGAAGCAATTTTATCGTTTACCAGCAGACAGGTTTTTGAAGGAATCCGATGTTCCAACGAGTATTCGCTTTCGTGAAAAAAGAACTGAGGCAAGTTGCGCGCGACAGGCGAACGCTTGGCGTGCTCGTAATCATTCCTGCGTTCATGATCGTCATGTTCGGCTACGCGCTGAATTTCGACGTGAAACATACGTCACTCGCTCTTTACGATGAAGAAAAAAGCAGTGAGAGTAGAGCGTTCACTGAAGAATTTCTTCACTCCGAATATTTCGACTTCAAATACGTATTAAAGGACAAAGACGAGATCGACGGACTCTTAGGAAGGGAACAGTGCAGGATCGTTATCGTGATTCCCAGCGATTTTTCCCATCACCTCAAAGAAGGCGCAGTCGCACCGATTCAGATTATCGTCGACGGAGCGAATTCAAATGCTGCGACAACCGCCATTGGATACGTCATGGCCATCTCCCAGGATTACTCTACCAAGATCGTCCTTCAATCCCTTCAACACGCAGGGAGAACCGACATCGCGATGCCGATCGATTATCGTCCGCGCGTCTGGTACAATCCGGAACTCCGCAGCGCCAAGTTCCTCGTCCCCGGTTTGATCGCGTTCATCCTGATGGTCACCGCCGTCATCTCTACTTCACTTTCTGTGGTTCGTGAAAAGGAAAGGAATACGCTGGAGCAGATCATCGTCTCACGAACAAGGCCATTCGAGTTCATTCTTGGAAAGACAATTCCATTTATGATCATTTCGTTCGTGGCCACACTCATTATTCTCGCTGTGAGCTTTATCCTTTTTGATGTTGTCGTCAAGGGAAGCTTGCCGCTTCTTCTCGCTATTACACTCATCTTTCTTACCGGATGTCTGGGGCTCGGCCTGCTCATTTCAACGGTCGCTGATACCCAGCAAGTTGCTTTCATGCTCGCCGTTATTCTTACCATGCTTCCGACGTTTCTCTTATCGGGCTTTGTTTTTCCAATTAGAAATATGCCTGTCATCATTCAAGCAATTACGTATTTGATTCCTGCACGGTATTTTCTCGTCGTGCTGCGAAGTATTATCCTCAAAGGCGTCGGTATCGGTGCGATCTATACCGATGTTTTCTTTCTGATCGCCTTTGCCGCCATCGTTATTTTCGTCAGCGTAGCAAGGATGAAGAAGCAGAGTTGGTAACCGAATGAGAACCATTCTTACGTTTATTCAGAAGGAGTTTCAGCAGCTTCGGCGTGATCCGAAGATGATAGCGATTAACTTTTTTGCTCCCATTTTTCAGCTTCTTATACTGGGCTATGCTGCGTCGCTGGACGTGCGGGATATCCCGATTATCGTGTACGATATGGACAATTCCCGAACAAGCCGTGAATTTGCGACGAAGTTTACTGAATCCGGATATTTTTCGCTTTCTCGCTATGCGGGCTCGTACACGGATGTCGATCGCGCCATCGATACGAGGGAAGCGTCGATCGCTGTCATTATCCCTTATGATTTCAGCAACAATCTCCTTTCCGGGAACCAGGTGCAGCTTCAGGTCATTGCCGATGGATCCGAAACAAATTCGGCAACCATCGGATTGAATTATGCATCGATGATCGTTGAACAGTATTCTCAAAACATCATTATCAAAAAATTCGAAACGGTGAAAGGGCGGGGAGCAAAGCCGGCAACGGTTGATCCCGAAGTGCGTGTTTGGTATAACCCGGAACTGAAGAGCCGCAATTTCATGGTTCCGGGGGTGCTCGCCTTGTTGCTGATGGTGTTGACGATGATTCTCACATCGTTAGCAATTGTAAAAGAAGTTGAGGCGGGAACAATGGAGCAATTGATCGTCACGCCGATCAGGCCGTACCAACTTGTTATCGGCAAACTCGCTCCGTTCTTCATGATTGGGGTCGTCGACATCATTCTCGTCCTGTTGGTTGCAACACTTTGGTTTGGAGTCCCCCTGAAAGGAAGCGTGTCTGCTTATCTTCACGCTTTGTATGGTCTTCCAGATGACAACGCTCGGCGCCGGGTTGTTTGTCTCCACCGTTTCCCGCACCCAGCAACAAGCGATGCTGACCTCAGTTTTCTTTGTCATTTTACCAATGATGTTTCTTTCCGGCTTCGTCTTTCCTATTGAGAACATGCCTGCCATCATTCAATTCTTCACTTACTTGATCCCTTTGAGATATTTCTTTGTCATCATCCGCGGAGTTTTTCTCAAAGGGGTTGGCCTCAGAGAGCTTTGGGTCGAAAGCTCTCTCCTGCTCGGTTTTGGTATTGTCATTTTGACAATGAGCATACTTCGGTTTCAAAAGAGAATCGCAAAATAAACTCCCTGTTTGTTGAAATTCGCTCAAGAAAGAGATTTTCAATTTACGTCAATCTCTTCCGATTAAGTTCTGTGCAAGTTTTAACGTGTTTTGCTATATTGAAAACGAATCAACCGGTGCAAACGAGACTCAAAAATATTTGGTTTACAGATAACGATGTTGAGAAATACACTTTTTTTTATTAGAGTGATTCTTCTTGTTTCTGGAATTTGCTGCACTCAGCTAACCGCACAGACGATTTCATGGTCGAAGGAGGGGGGACCCTACGCCGGTTCGATACAGCTTCTCACGGTAGATCCGTCGGGAAAAATTTTTGCATTGACTTCCGGAGAGATGTACCGCTCAACGGATGCAGGTGGAAGCTGGCAGGCGCTTGGATTGAGTTTTGAATATGGCGCACGTTTCTTGTCGCGGATTCGGCAAATAATGTTTATATCGGGATATCGACACAAGGGTTGTATGAATCCACTGACAAAGGCATATCATGGGCAAAATCGAGCCTGACCGGTGGCGCATACTCTGCGGCGGTTATTTCAGGGAACAGAATCTGTGTTGGCGGGATCCAGACAGTTTCGATCTCTAGTGACGGCGGAAAAACTTGGTCGGTATCGCAAGTAACAACCGACACTCGGTTATCTGTCTTATCGTTTGCCGAGGATAGTTCAGGGAACATTTACGCCGGACTCCAAGCTTACTTTCCGCGTCCCCCCACGCCTTCATACGGTGGAGGAATTTATATCTCTTCCGACAGCGGCAAGACATGGGGATTTTATGGTATGGAGACAACTCACTGTTTCATCAATAGCAGTGAACAAAGGAGGTAAGGTTTTCATTTTAGAGCCTCCTACCAATGCCACCGACCGAGGTATCGTCTGGTCATTACCTCCAAAAAGCAGCAAATGGTCCATAGACGAGTCGGGAATCCCGTATTGGGTGACCAGCATTCAAGCGTTATTTTCGGATAACATGGGAGAAGCGGTTGCTGTTACAGACATGGGCATTTTTGTTTATCATGATTCTACATCAAGTTGGAAAAGTGCCACACCCGATATCTCTTTAGCATCCATCACATCAGCTTTCTACAGCCCAAACGGAACAAGCTATGCAGGGACCGCAGGGGAGGGTGTATTTTTCCTGAGAAATTCTTCATCGGCATGGGTTCAATGCGGCATTGACCCGATATCCGTCACATCAATCGGATTTGACGGTTCACATAATCTTTTTGCCGGAACAGCGGATGGAGTTTTTGAGCAAGAGCCCGGGGCCGGCAATGGTTGAGAACTAGCGACGGCTTAAGTCACTCGATTGTCTACCAGCTTTATTTCTCGGCTTCGAGCGAAAGACTCTATGCAGCGACCGAGGAAGGGCTTTCGTATTTGCCTGCTGGCGGAAGTTACTGGATTCCTCTTACAAAGCAATGGACGTATGATTTTGTAGAGGCTCCTAGCGGCGTTAAATACACCGGGACAAGTGGAGGAATTGTCAAGCTCGGCGGGTGATAAGGATATCTGGAACATCCTGCAGCCGGTCGGCCTCCCGATCACAAACATTTATTGCGTCGCGCTGGACTCTTTGAAAGACCTATTTGCCGGGACATCATACAACGGCGTTTTCATAAGCACCGACGGCGGTTCATTTTGGTCGCAAACCGGCGTCTCTTCTCCATTCATCTTCTATTCAGTGATATCGATGGCGATAGATAGTGAGGGAAGAATATTTGCGGGGACCGATACGTCGGGTGCTTACTTTTCGGACGATCTGGGCGTAAATTGGAACAGGATTCCATCAATAAGCGGAAAAGGTGTTACCTGCTTTCTTGTAAATAACCCCACGACATACTTCGCCGGGACTTCGGATAGCGGGGTTTTCGCATCGACAGATCGCGGATGGAGCTGGCACTCTGTAAATAACGGCCTGACAGAATCCAGCATCATGTCGCTCAATATCGATCAGCAAGGTCACCTGTATGCGGGAACAAGCAAAGGGTTGTTCAAGAGCACCGGCATTGTAACCCGTATCGTCGAAAAGGGCGGAGTTCCTTCTTCGTTTTCCTTATTCCAGAATTATCCAAACCCTTTTAACCCGACGACGCTTATCAGTTATCAATTATCAGTGAACAGTGGTGTTACATTGAAAGTCTATGATGTATTGGGAAGGCTTGTGAATACATTAATAGAAGAACGTCAGACTGCGGGTGCTCATTCAGTGACATTTAACGCGAGCAGCTTGTCAAGCGGCATCTATTTTTATCGACTTGAGGCAGGAAGTTATGTGGAAACTAAAAAAATGATCCTTATCAAATGATTTCAAAATTATTCTATTCTAATTTGAGACTATTCGGACGGATGTCTGTCTCTTCGAGTCTCCATTATCCTTTATCTCATTTCTCTTTTATCTTTTCTCTTTTATCTTTTCTCTTCTCTCTTCTTTTTTTGAGCTGCAATAAGCCGTTTCAGCCTGAAGTGGCATACACACCGGAGCTGAATGTTTACTCGGTATTGTTTAGCGATGCCCACGGCGTCTACGTCAGGGTAGGAGCCGTCACAGAATCATCATCGGGCGTTTCGCAAGCGATGCATGGTGCCTCGGTCACACTGGTTGGAAATGGACCGAACAATTCGCCAGTTGAACCCGTTACATTGACCGACACCACCGCGCTTCTTGATGGTATTTCAACTTCATTCTACTATGCACCTACGCATATAATCCCGGGGGGGTCGTATTCGGTTTCTGTCACGCAAAATGGTTACCCGCCTGTGCTCGCCACCGCGCAAATTCCTTCGGGGTACGCCACGATCCCCGATCAGAATACTTATTCTATTCTCCAAAACCCGAAGAACGTTAAAACGGATATCAATCTGAGCAGTGAATGTTTCCGGGTCAGCAAGCGCAGGATTTGTTCGAATGCTCGTCGAATGTCGAGGGCTGGACAGCACTGGTAACTTTGACCATGGAGAGTTTTAATGTCCTTCCCGTAGATTCGTTAAACCCTTTCATCGAGCTGGAAGCTACGTCATTCCCTGTGAAAGTTGACACAGCAAAATATAAAAATGCGTTCCATCTCGCGAGTGATTACGCAGGGACTCTGAGGCGATCGCATCTCTATGTCGTTGTCATCGTCACTCAAATAGACAACAATTTGTACAGGTTCTTCATTACTTCCAACAACACGGCCAACCCTCTTCTCATGAGGACAGACAAGATTATCTTCAGTAATATTTTCAATAATACGGGCACAGGCATCGTCGCGGGCGCATCCATCGACACGACAAGGATTTTCTTGTTTTGAAAACACTCTGCTCCGTAACCATGCTGCTGCTCGCATCATCACTTTTCGCCCAGGAGAAGACTGTCACTATTACGGGTTCGGTCGTCGACAGCGCAAGCGGCGAGCGAATACCGTATGCAACGGTAACTGTAGTCGGGACATCTTTCGGTACCGTCGCTGATGTGAACGGCTATTTTATGCTGCGCAACCTCGTGCTTCATAAGACCAGAGTCCGTGCATACGCCCTTGGGTATCAGGGTAAAGAGTTTGGAGTAGCGGCCAACGGCGACCAGCCCATCATCATGAATTTGAAAATCCCAGAATCTCCGATGACAATGGCGACGGTCGAGGTTATTGGAAAAACCCTCTCGGAAACTGCGGGCAGTACCAGTGATAACCCCGGCTCAACTTCAGAATAATGTGGGAATTTTTAAGAATGATGTTGTTCAGTATGTGACCCAGCTTCCGGGAGTCGTCACCGTCAGCGGAATATCAAGTCAATATTATGTAAGGGGGGGAGGACCGGATGAGAACCTCGTGTTAGTGGACGGGATGCAGATTTACAATTTGTCGCATGCGTTCGGACTGTTAAGCTTTGTTGACCCGATGATTGTGAAGGTTGCAGATTTTAGCGTTGGGGGCTTCCAGGCCGAATACGGCGGCAGGCTCTCATCTGTCTTTGATATCCAAACGATCGATGGGGACAAGAATGAATTCAAGGCGAAGGGTACTTTGGATTTGATCTCGACCGACGCATTGGTGACCGGACCGCTTTTTGGCGATGGAAATAGCAGCTTCGTCGCCTTCTACCGCCGGCCGCTATTTCAAAATGCGCTGCAAAAATTCTATTCCCTTGGATTGCCTTTCGATTATGATGATGGCTTTGCCAAAGCCACGATAGATTATTCCGGACAGGGATACATCAGTGCCGAGTTCTTAACGAGTGGCGACCATATCCGTCAGCAAAGCGCTCTTGAGCCGGATTTCACATGGAGCAACAATTCCGGCGCGGTCTCCGGGAGCTTCATCGTCGGCGATCAGTTCGATTTGAGATTTTCAATTTCATATTCAACATACCGTGCAGAGCAGATCCCAAAAGAATCGCAGTATTTGGGTTACCAACTTGATGAGATCTCTACCCCCTCGCTGTATAGCGATGTGATCTCTTATACTTCATCGGGGGATCAGTTCGATCTCGGACTCCTGTTCACATTTCCCGGTTACAATTACACATTTACAAATAAGTATGGCAGCACAATTCAAGAATCGGTTGCAAACATAGAACCGCAGGTATGGACAAAATACACGTTCAACCCTCACGGCAGATTCTCTTTCGAAGTTGGCGTGCGTGCTGATCTGCAGAGGACGTTTCAATTGCTTTCCGGCACTCCCGGCGGTTACCCTCCGGAGCCTAGACTTACTTTTTCCTACAAGCCTTCAGACCTGGTTTCCCTTTATGCAAACTCCGGAATTTATCATCAAAACGTAATGGATTTGAACGATGAAAATCTGGTATTCACTCCCTTTGATGTTATTGCGCCAATTCCAGAAAGCAGTGGAGATGAAGAATCAAACCAGTACGTCTTGGGATGCAAGGTGGAGCCGAATATTCTGAGTTCGGCCAAAGTGGAGCTCTACTATAAGAGTCTTAACAATCTCGCAGCAGTGAATCTGGAAAAAGTGTATGATTGGGAAAGCGATTATATCTTCGGAGCGGGGAAAGCGTATGGGGCGGATGTCAGTTTCAAGTATGATGCGGCAGAGAATCTCTACCTGCAGACTGGATATTCTTACAGCAAAACGACGCGGACATTTAATGGTACAACGTATTATCCGCGATACGACGTGCGCAATCAATTGAACGCTTCTACCGGTTTTCAACTGATAAAGAACCTTTGGGTCAGGGCGCGATTGAAACTGA
>CAVQQJ010000002.1:0-39540 GCA_963714955.1 uncultured Bacteroidota bacterium
GATCGGAGGATTTTTTGATCGGAGACTAATTTGTCGTTCGCATACCTGGCTTCAGCTCATCAACCTCTATAAAACTCAGGGTCAGTATACCTATCGCAATGGATTTAATCCTTCACCGATCATAGCGCGCATTCTGGTGTTGCGCCAAGCGTTCCCGGCTTTCTCGGCACGGTAGAAATAATCCAACCCGGTTCAGTCGGTTCATTCCTGATGAACATTCACGGTTATGCCTGGTTCGTTGGATTTATCGATGCATTCGTTGTGTATGCAGCGCTCATCTTAAGGAAGAAGTAATTGAGAAGAAAGCGGCAGGCTCGGGGAGAATGAAACCGCAATGTAGTTATGGGAGGACAATCGTTCTTCTGTAGACCAGCACTTGCCATGCAATCGTTGAGTTTGAGTAGATCAACTGAAACCCTTGACCGAGAATCATCCGATGGACTTCATCCCAGTCATGCCAGAAAGGATGAAACGAACCATGGGAAAACTTGAGAATGAAAATTTGGAGTTTGAAAATCGACTCCATCAGCAAACTATTCTTCGGATGGCTCAGCGCGTAGATTGTTTTCGTTTTCGCTGTGGAACGTTCGATAAGTGCAGCGTAATCTTCATAACAACATACCACTTTATCTAAAAACGTTATATCTGCTTCCTTGATCATTTCTGATTCCCTCACGAAATCGCCGACGAGATAGCGAGTTCTGTCCTCCAAATGATTTTCCTCCGCCAATTTCTTGGCCTCTTGTAACATTCCTTCGGAGATATCAATCCCCGTAGCAGCATCTGCACCTTCATGTAATAGCGTCATATGAAGGGCTCCCACACCGCATCCGATATCGAGAATTTCTTTTGAAGCAAACGGCTCTTTCCGAACGCCTTCCAATAAATAACGCTGAGTTTTCTCGAGACCCGTCTTGCGAAAGCTTTTTGCATACCGCTTCGCCCACCGGGAGAAAAATCTGTTCGTCGGTTCACATGCGCCGGAGCTACAACACCTACTCATCGTACCGTAACCTAAATGCCAAAAGCAAGGAGCCTATCGCCCATCGATTCAACTCATCCAATTTGCCCTCGATTCAGGATTCCATTTCGTTGTCGTTTTTTTCAGCTTCGTGAAAAATTCTATCGAGCTTTTTCCCGTTATATCTCCCGCGCCAAATTTCGATTCGTTCCAGCCGCCAAACGAAAATGGTTCCCGAGGAACCGGCACGCCGATGTTCACACCGATCATTCCGGCGCTCGCCCGTTCAATAACGTATCGCGCCATGCCTCCGCTTTGTGTGAAAACTGAAGCTGCATTCCCGTACGGTGAACTATTTTCAATTGTGATTGCCTCATCAATGTTCTTTGTGCGGATGATCGAAAGTACCGGTCCAAAAACTTCTTCCCGAGCTATACGCATTTCCGGCTGAACATAATCGATGATGGTGGGTCCGACGTAGTAGCCGTCTTCTTTTCCCGGAACAACTACATTTCTCCCGTCAACAAGCACTTTCGCACCCTGCTTTTCGGCTTCGTTAATGTATCCTTCAATTCTTTCTTTCGCTTTTTTTGAAATCACTGGACCAAGATTCTCTCCCGGAACAATCTTCTTCGCTTCGTCGCACAACTTTTGAATAATCCGGTCAACATTTCCAACCGCAACCATTGCCGACGCCGCCATGCATCGTTGTCCGGCACAGCCGCTCATGGATGCGGCAACATTTGCAGCGGTCATCTCCTCGTTTGCGTCGGGGAGAACAATGAGGTGATTCTTTGCTCCGCCCAGGCACAATGCTCTTTTGAAATGCGCTGTCGCACGTGCGTAGACAATTTTTGCGACCCGCGTTGAACCGACGAATGAAACGGCTTGAATTTCTGGATGGTCGCAAATTGCTTCAACGATTGTTTGTGATCCATTGACGATGTTGAACACGCCGTCCGGAAGTCCGGCCTCTCTCAATAAATCCGCGATTTTGCATGCGCTCAATGGCACTTGTTCCGATGGTTTGAGAATCAGTGTATTTCCCAAAACTATGGCATTGGGAATCGTCCAGTTTGGAACCATATTCGGGAAATTAAAGGGTGTGATGCTTGCAACAACTCCCAAAGGATAACGGTCAATCCGGCACTCAACTCCTTTGCTCACTTCTAATATTTCTCCCCCCGCGAGCTGCGGCGCCGAACATGCGAATTCCGTAACCTCAATCGATTTTTCAATTTCGGCTACGGCTTCGTTCATTGTCTTGCCGTTTTCTTCACGAACCAAGCTTGCCAGCTCCTGGATATTTTTCTCAAGCAATACTTTATACCGATAAAAAATCTGCGCTCGTTCTTTGATCGGCATTGTTGACCAGGATTGAAATGCCTGATTGGCAGCCATGACTGCATCGTCAAGATCGCGATAGCTTGATAGCGGAACTTGGGCAATCTCTCGGCCGATTGATGGATTCATCACTGGCAGGTATTCCGTTGCGGTGGAAGCCACCCATTTCCCTCCAGCGTAATTCTTCAGCCTCTGACGTTCTTTTGAAACGTCCCCTTTCATCGGCGCGGCAAAGCTATCCATATTGGACGACATGACATCCTCCTCCAAAAATGAACTTCGTAAACTTTGAATTAACGGCGTTTTCTCCGATGTCAAATCACCACATGCACCACCAAGAACTAATGGACACGCCGAAGTCGGCAATTCCCTACTGCAGCAACGACCGCGCAATGACTATTCGTTGAATTTCTGAAGTCCCTTCGTATATCTCGGTAATCTTGGCATCGCGCAGATAGCGCTCCACGTTGTATTCTCGGATGTATCCATACCCGCCGTGAATCTGAATCGCTTCGAGCGCGCATCTGACAGCAATCTTCGATGCAAAAAGCTTCGCCATCGCTGCGTGTTGTGTAAATCTTTCTCCCGAGTCTTTTGTCGCTGCGGCCCGTAACGTCAATAAACGAGCAGCCTCAATATCAGTCGCCATGTCGGCAATCTTGAATTGGATAGCCTGCAAATTTGCCAATGGCTGGTCGAACGCCTTCCGTTCTTTTGAATATTTCACCGCCGCATCAAGACTAGCCTGAGCAATGCCAACCGCCTGCGATGCAATGCCGATGCGACCGCCGTCCAACGTCTTCATTGCAAACTTAAAACCAAATCCGTCTTCGCCGATTCTGTTTGCTGCCGGCACACGCACGTCCTGAAACGCAATCGATACGGTATCCGAGCTTCGAATTCCAAGCTTCCGTTCTTTCTTGCCGACGGTAAATCCGGGCATTCCCTTCTCAACAACAAAGGTGCTGATCCCGCGGTTTCCTTTCGTCGGGTCGGTTGCCGCCATCACCAAAACGAAATCGGCGTTGAAACCGTTTGTTATCCAATTTTTGATACCGTTGAGAATATAGCCGTCGCCGTCTCGAACCGCCATCGTCCGTTGGTTAGTCGCGTCGCTTCCCGCCTCCGGTTCTGAAAGTGCAAACGCGCCCAGCTTTTTCCCGGATGCGAGAGGGGTCAAAAATTTCTGCTTCTGTTCATCGTTCCCGAACTCGTTGAGGCCGTAACAGACGAGGGAATTATTCACGGACATGATCACACCACACGAAGCATCGACGCGAGATATCTCTTCGACGGCAAGCGAGTAGCTCACTGTGTCGAGTCCTGCACCACCATACTGCTCGGAAACCATCATTCCCATAAACCCCAATTCTCCCAGTTTCTTCACAGCATCGTATGGAAACTCTTCTTTCTCATCGCGCGACTCCGCTGCAGCGGCCAATTCATCGTGGGCAAATTGACGGGCCGTCTCGCGAATCATTTTTTGCGTTTCGTTCAGTTGAAAGTTCATTGGTGTGCTCTGAGATTGTCGTCGATTTTCTGGTTGTTGCGTGTTGCCTGTTAACTATTAGTTAATGGCTGTTGGCCTGTCCCAAAAGCTAACAGGCAACACCTAATAGCGAATATTTATTATGCCTCCGAATAATCGTAAAATCCTCTGCCCGTCTTTCTCCCAAGATGTCCGGCAGCTACCATTTTTTTTAATAGTGGACAGGGGCGATATTTCGAATCGCCGAATCCTTCCTGGAGAACATTCATAATCGACAAGCAGACGTCGAGTCCGATGAAATCAGCTAACGCAAGCGGGCCCATTGGGTGATTCATTCCGAGTTTCATCACCGTATCGACCGCTTCTGGTGTTGCCACACCATCCATCACGCAATACATCGCTTCGTTCAACATAGGAAGGAGAATTCTGTTTGAAACGAAACCGGGAAAATCATTCACTTCAACGGGCGTTTTTCCCAATGATTCGGTAACAGCCTTGACCGTCTGAAACGTCTCATCTGCCGTAGCAAGTCCACGGATGATTTCAACGAGCTTCATGACGGGAACGGGATTCATAAAATGCATCCCGATCACGCGCTCGGGGCGATTTGTCGCTGCAGCAATCTCTGTAATTGAAATCGATGAAGTATTCGAAGCAAGTATTGCAGCAGCTGGCGCAGCAGCACTAACTGCCTTAAAAATATCCAACTTAATTTTTTTATTTTCAGTCGCTGCTTCGATAACGAGGTCTGCGGATCGGACGGCCTCCACAAGTACACCCGACGTTGAGATATTCCCGAGCGTTCTCGTTTTTTGCTCTTCGGTAAGGCTTCCTTTTTTGATTTGCCGGTCGAGGTTGGACGCTATTGTTTTCAGCCCGCGCTCAATCAACTCTTTGGAGATGTCATTAAGCGTAACATTGAAACCATGTTGTGCGAGAACATGCGCAATGCCGTTCCCCATCGTTCCAGCGCCAATGACAGTAATATTCTCGATTTTCATATCGTTTTAGCTTTTAATTGTTACCTTCTAATGCGTAATCAATGTGGCATCATCTCCACAACCATCGCACTGGCCTCTCCACCGCCGATACAAATTGCTGCAATCCCTCGCTGTAGGCTTCTTTGCTTTAACGCATAGAGCAGTGTCACAAGAATTCGCGCACCGCTGGCGCCGACCGGATGACCAAGAGCCACGGCACCGCCGTTAACATTTACTTTTTTGACGTCGATGCCGAGAATTTTATTTACTGCAAGAGCGACGACGGCAAAGGCTTCATTGATTTCCAACAAATCAATCTCATCCAGGGTCAGACCTGCCTTCTTTAATACTTTTGGAATCACGTCCGCCGGTGCGGTCGTAAACCATTCCGGCTTCTTCGCCGCTGAAGAGCTTGAGATAATTTTCGCAAGAGGTTTCAGCCCGAGCGACTTCGCTCTCTCGGAAGACATTAAAACAACGGCTGCAGCGCCATCGTTTATTTTTGAAGCGTTTGCGGCCGTGACGGTTCCGTTATTTTGAAACGCCGGCTTCAGAAGAGGAATTTTTTCAAAGTTCGTTTTCTTTGGGTCCTCGTCTTCCTCGACGTAGCCAATATCCCCATTTTTTTGAAGAATGCCTACCTTCACTATTTCATCCTTAAAGCGCCCATGAGCTTGAGACTCCAGGGCACGCCGGTAACTGAGAATGGCAAATTGATCCTGTTCATTTCTTGAAACAGCGCATTCTTTGGCGCAGAGTTCTGCTGCATTCCCCATATGGAAATTATTGTAGACATCCCATAGCCCGTCCTTGATCATCGAATCAATAAGTTCTCCGTTTCCTATCTTGTAGCCGTTACGGGCTTTCTCCAGCAGGTACGGAGTGTTGGACATGCTTTCCATTCCCCCGGCAACAACGACATCAGCGTCGCCAAGTTGAATCGCTTGCGAGCCGAGCATAATGGCCTTCATTCCTGAACCGCAGACTTTGTTGATCGTCATGCATTCGACCGATGCAGGGAGTCCGGCAAAGATCGCAGCCTGACGTGCAGGGGCCTGCCCCTCTCCCGCCGTCAAAACATTTCCCATGATCACTTCGTCGACATCGTCTTTAGAGACCGCCGCTCTCCGCAAGGCTTCCCCAATGACAATGGCGCCAAGCTTCGGAGCAGTCACCGAACTTAGTGTGCCGCAGAAAGAGCCGATGGGCGTTCTGCACGCACTGACAATAACCGCTTCTTTCATATGAATCTTTTTTCGGTAAAGTACAACTCTTGGAATGAAAAGGCAAAAGACGAATTTCTACAGAGCTTGTAAAGCATGGGCGAGGTCTTCAGTCAGGTCTTTCCCGTCTTCAAATCCGACTGAAAGGCGGACGAGACCCGGCTCGATGCTAAAATTTCCGGATTCAATTTCCTGAGCGGTTGGTGGAACGACGATTGAATACGGTATCACGAGGCTTTCCGCACCCCCTAGACTGGGTGCGATATACGGAATTGAGAGCGCATCAACAAACTTCTTTGCACGGTCCGCAGAACCAAGGTCGAAAGAGATGACCCCGCCGAATCCGCTCATCTGTCGTTTCGCAATTTCAGCATTCGGATGAGATGGAAGCGATGGGTAAAATACTTTTTTTATTTCGGGTTGAACTGCAAGAAAATTCGCGATCGACTCTGCGGATGCATTCTGGTGAGCAATGCGGAGCGGGAGCGTCTTCAGTCCGCGGATTAACAGATAACTCGAATGAGCATCCAGCGTCCCTCCGATGGTAAAGTGGAGTTCACGGATAGATTCAATGATCGACTTTCGCGAAAGAATAACGCCCGCCATCACATCGTTATGTCCGGCAAGATACTTTGTGCAGCTATGAATGACAATGTCGATTCCAAATTTGAGGGGAAGAAGGTTTATCGGAGAAGCAAACGTCGCGTCCACTATCGTTTTCACTTTCCGTTCTTTACAGAGTGCAGCGATCGATTCGAGATCCTGAACATAGAGATGCGGATTTGTCGGAGTCTCAAATAAAAAAAGCCGGGTGTTTTCCTTGATCGAAGAACGAAGTGAGTCAAGGTCGGAGCTTTTGACAACCGAAATTTCGATCCCGAACTTCGACAAGACGGACGCACAGAGATCCTGCGACCTGTGGTACATTTCGTCGAGGATGAGAAGATGGTCGCCGGGTTTAAGGATTCGAAGGAGAGTCACCGTTAGTGCATACATTCCTGACGAGCAGACGATCGCGTCGTCCGCGCCTTCAAGGTCAGCGAGCTTCCGCTCCGCGACGGCACGAGTAGGATTGTGATATCGAGCGTATTCTTCTCGCGGGTCGGTCTGGTCTTTGTGACGCTGCAGCTCATCGACGTTTCTAAAAAAGAAATGTCGACGTCAGAGCGATGGACGGTGGGATGCCTCTGTTCGAGCGGTCTTTTTCTTCCCCCGAATGGATGCTGCGCGTGCGAATATGTTTTCCCATAGGCGTTTAAAAAATAAAGAACCATCCCCCAAAAAAGGGATGGTTCTTCAATGATGAGGTTTCACATGGAGCATTAACTGTTCATCGACTTGAGGAAATCTTTATTTTCCTTTGTTCCGCGCATTTTTTCCAGCAAGAATTCCATCGCTTCAACAGGCGTAAACTCGCTCAAGAATTTCCGCAAAATCCAAACGCGATTCAATTCATCCTCACCCATCAGAATTTCCTCTTTACGCGTTCCAGACCTATTGACATCGACCGCCGGGAAGATTCGCTTATCGCTCAGTTTACGGTCGAGCACTATTTCCATATTACCGGTACCTTTGAACTCTTCAAAAATGACTTCGTCCATTCTGCTGCCGGTCTCGACAAGGGCGGTCGCAATAATTGTCAAGCTTCCGCCTTCTTCGATATTCCGCGCAGCGCCAAAGAACCTCTTGGGACGATGCAGTGCATTTGCGTCCACGCCGCCGGAGAGAATTTTTCCGGAATGCGGTACGACCGTGTTGTGAGCGCGCGCCAAACGCGTTATACTGTCGAGCAGGATCACAACATCGTGTTTCGCTTCAACCAGTCGCTTCGCTTTTTCAAGCACCATGTCCGAAACCTGGACGTGGCGCTCCGGCGGTTCATCAAATGTTGAGGCGACGACTTCTGCGCTGACGGATCGCTCCATGTCCGTAACTTCTTCCGGGCGCTCATCGATAAGCAGCATCATCAGCTTGACATCCGGATGATTGCGGGTAATGCTATTCGCCATCTTTTGGAGAAGAACCGTCTTACCGGCCTTCGGCGGTGAAACGATCATGCCGCGCTGGCCCTTGCCGATCGGCGACAAAAGATCAAGAATACGCATCGCATATTCGCCCGGAGCGGTCTCGAGCTTGATGCGCTCATTGGGGTATAACGGCGTCAGGTTATCAAAAAGAACTCTGTCACGGATTGTGTCGGGATTTTCGTCGTTAACCGCTTCGACGCGAAGCAGTGCAAAAAAACGTTCCCCCTCTTTCGGCGGGCGGACTTGTCCGCTCACAGTATCCCCTGTCCGTAAGCTAAATTTTTTAATCTGGGAGGGTGAAACGTAAATGTCGTCGGGGGAGGGAAGGTAATTATAATCGACAGACCTCAAGAACCCGTAGCCGTCGGGCAAGACCTCAAGAACTCCCTTGCTGAACGTCAACCCGTCCTTCTCGGTCTGAGCTTCCAAAATCTTAAATATTAATTCTTGTTTACGCAAATCGCTGTAGCCAGAAATGCTGAGGTCCTTTGCGATTTGATTAAGGTCAGCAATTTTCTTGGACTTCAATTCTGAAATGTCCATTGGCATGGTGGAAATATCCCTTCAAAAAAATTAGATTATTTAACTCGCGGAGAGGAAACTATCACACAGGTTGAACGAGCCTCAAAATAATACCGATGCTTGATTGCTTAAGGTCTGATAATTGGCAACAAACGGGGTAATCTAGAAGTGTTAAACTTAGAACAAAAACCCTTGTCACAAAAACATCTTTATTGATTAAAATATAGAGTTAAATGCTTTCATTGTCAAGAACTTTTTCGGTAAGCCCTGCTGGGGAACACCCCCAACGCTTCACCGACAACATAGTGCGAACCACATATCAATAACAAATCATTCTTCTTTTGAGTTCGCAACGCCCTGCGAATCCCTTCGGCTACACCTCCACATGAATGCGCCTGGCATTTCAACCTGCCAAAAATATCGGCGATGATCGGTGCAGATAACGCTCTCTCCAGTACCAGGTTGAACCGCAAAGACAGCGGGTTTTAATGCGGCGAGAATTCGAATCATAGACCTATAGTCCTTGTCCTTCATGACGCCGAAAACAAGAAGAAGTTTCCTGTATTCAATCCCCCGCAACGAATCAACCGTGGCGGAAACAGCTTCCGGGTTATGGCCCACATCAAGAATAATTAAAGGGCGACTCTGAAGAATTTCAAACCGACCTCTGATTCCGGTCAAATCTTGTAGGTGTTCAAAGCCGCGGCGAAATGCCGGCATGGTTACGGAGATTTCTTTTGTCTGCAGCCATTCGAGGGCCGTAATTGCGACTGTACTGTTTCTCAATTGATATTTCCCGAGTAACGGAATCCGGAGATCTTCATAATAAGCGTTTTCAGTGCGGATGTCTGCGATTTGAAAACCGTGCTCCTCCTCAGCAATCCTTGTTGTGCGCACTTTATCAGTTGTGATAAGAAGAGAATGTCGCTGTTTTGCTATTCTCCTCAACTCCAAAAGAGCGTTCCGGCTCAATGTTCCAACAACGCAGGCTTTGCCTCGCTTGATGATTCCGCCTTTTTCAAAGGCAATCTTCCGCAACGACCTGCCAAGCTGCTGCGTGTGGTCTTTTGCGATTGATGTGATAACAGAAACTTCAGGAAGAAGAACATTGGTTGCATCGAGCCTTCCCCCTAACCCCGTTTCAATAACTGCGATATCCACTTTCTTATCTGCAAAATACTTAAATGCAATAGCGGTTGTTGCTTCAAAAAATGTCGCCTTGAGATCGTCGATTTTGGGACGAAGCAATCCGGCGTATCGAATGAGATCTGAATCCGAAATCATTTCACCATTGATGCGAATCCGTTCATTGAACTTCACTAAATGCGGAGAAGTATACAGTCCGGTCCGGTAGCCGGCAGATTGCAACACTGCTGCGATCATCGCGGACGTTGACCCTTTCCGTTTGTTCCTGCAACGTGAACAGACCGAAATTGTTTGTGAGGGTTATGACAAAAATGAAGCAATGCGCGGATGTTACGCAGTCCGAGCTTCATTCCGAAAGTCTGCAGGCCGTAAAGATATTCGAGTGTCGAACGGGTTAGGGTCACAAAAGATGATTGACAAATTTGCGCGAAATCAAAGCCAGCTTTGAATAACGGAGACGTTGGCGTCAGCATCCAGACTTCCCACCAATTGCGAGATGTCGTCGATCGAACGGTGCGCGCAATACTCAGCAACACCCTTCACAATCTCAACCGCCGTGGCAGGATTAACAAAATTCTGCGTGCCAACCTGAACAGCGCTCGCTCCAACGAGGAAAAATTCTACCGCATCTTCCCAGGTTGCGATGCCTCCGATTCCAAAAACTGGAATCTTGACTGACTTATACACTTCAAAAACTTTCGCAAGCGCGACCGGCTTGATTGCCGGACCGGACAGCCCCCCTGTAACGGTCGAAAGCTTCGGCTTTTTTGTATGAATATTTACCGCCATTCCAATAAGGGTATTCATAACGGAAACGGCATCAGCGCCCTCAGCTTCTGCAGCGCGCGCGAATTCGGAAATATGAGTAACGTTGGGAGTAAGTTTGATAATGAGCGGTTTCCGGGTCCGCTTCCGCAGTTCTCTCGTGATGAGCGCCACTTTTGCCGGGTCAGTACCCGAAACTTAGTCCCCCTTCTTTGACGTTCGGACATGAAACATTAATTTCATACCCGTCGACGCGCTTGTATGGATCAAGCAATTCGAGAACATCGCAGTATTCTTCAACGGTGCTTGCCGCAATATTTGCGATAATGGCACACGCGTGGTGTGCAAGAGCTGGAATCTTTTCTTCGATAAATTTATTAACCCCGATATTCGCAAGCCCGATAGAATTCAACATCCCGCTTGCTGTTTCTGTAATTCTAGGAGGAGGATTTCCATCCCGTGGTTTCAGCGAGAGTGATTTCGTCATAATACCGCCGAGCCTATCAAGCTCGACTAATTCACCCACCTCATCACCGTAGCCGAATGTGCCGGAGGCGACAAAAATTCGATTGTTAAACCGGACATTCCTCAGCGAAAAAGATTCATTCATAGGTTAAAATGATATTTCATGTACTTCAAAAACAGGGCCATCCTTGCACACTAACTTATATTTTTTCCCATCTCCCGCGGTTTCAACCGGACATCCCTGGCAAAGCCCTATGCCGCATGCCATCTCACATTCAAGCGCTGCATAGCACGGAATGTTTTTTTCGCGGGAATATTTCGCCAGCGCTCGCAGCATTGGCATAGGACCGCAAGAATAAATTCTAGGATGCAGAACAATATTCTCATCCATAAACTTTTTCAGCAGATCGACGACCGTTCCATGGAACCCTTCACTCCCATCGTCAGTCGCAACGTGGATATTGTCAAGCCCTTTCCGCACGACGTATGACGATGTTCGGGCGCCAAGAAACGATAGTACCTTGTTCGAAGCACGCAGCCGCGAGTTCAGAAAAGGAAACGCAGCAACACCAGTCCGCCCGCGACCAATAACGCCGTGTCATACTTTCCATCGCCATACGGAAACACACCTTTTCCCAATGGTCCAAGCACGTCGAGAGTTTCACCGGCTCTTTTTTGTGACAATAATTTTGTACCAAGCCCCACAACATTAAAAATGATTGAAACGACCTCACCCTCCACCGAGAAAATGCTAAACGGGCGCCGGAGAAGCGGAACCGCAGACTCTTCCGCCCTGACATTAACAAATTGCCCTGGAAGAGCGTTGCGAGAAATTGAAGAGGAGAGAAAAGAAAGTTGAAAAATATTCGACGCGATTTTTATTACGGCTTCGATCGGCGCGTGTTCTTGGATCATGAGTTTCTGCAGTGGTAATCGGCAGCTGTTACGGTTCTTTCGTCAGCCTGGGTTTTGGTTTTTCATCTTTGACATCATTTTCCACTTTTTTATCCGGTACGTCTTTTTTATTTTTCTGGACGGCCCCCTCCCCGCTTTTCGGTCGGCGTCTCGCTTTTCATCATCTTCTTCCTGTACCTTTGGCTTCACCGCAAGAGCAAATTGAGAAGAAGGA
Source organism: uncultured Bacteroidota bacterium (assembly GCA_963714955.1). Lineage (GTDB taxonomy): Bacteria > Bacteroidota > Ignavibacteria > Kryptoniales > JAKASW01 > JAKASW01. Next base: position 12,052 of record CAVQQJ010000002.1, read on the forward strand.
TATACTTTGATTAAACGCCGGTATACAGCGCTAGCGCTATCTTCCTTTTCAAGCTTGTTCTCGTACAGCCAACCGATTGTGTACAGGGCTTTCGGGCAGTACGGAGACGAACGATGTTCCTGGACTATTTTGTATAAGATCGGCAGTGCACTGTCCGCGTCCGGACCTTCAAAATACGTTTCCGCATGGAGGTACAATTCTTCAGCAGAGTCTTTGCGGGCAACAAGCAAAGGAATTCCCAATATTCGGCGCGACTCCTGCGCATATGGAGATTCTGGATACCGTGAGATTACTTCCGAGTATAATGAATCCGCGTTGCCCTTCTCTTTTTCCCCCGTTGTCTTGAAGATTTCAGCGATAGTGAATATCGCGCGAGGCACGTATTCGGTCTGTCCCCCCTCGTCAATGACTCTTTGATACCAGAATAACGCGGAATCCTGCCGTCCGATTTCCAGATAAAAGAGTCCAGCGAGCTCGAAATGCGTTCTTACAATAGCTTGACGAAGAGTATCAATACTATGCGTTTCTGCTGCAAAAAGCCGTGTGTCGGATTCCCTTTTAAGAGAATCAAGCCGGACCAGTGAATCCCTCCTCGCTTGCAACTTTTGAGAACTATCTTTAGAGATAGAGAGAGTTTTCGCACTTTGTGAAAATGCCGAGGAACTGTCAATCGTATGAAGAGTGTCGGCTGCAAGAGCCAGGGAATCGCGTTTAATTCGGTTGGCTTTGATAACTCCGATAAGGCTGTCACAACGCCGCATATCCGAATAGAGCACGAAATATTTGGCAAACGCATCCGCTTTTTTTGTAGCGTCAGCGGTTATTAATGACGCAGGGTATTCAAGTTTTGCCTTGCCGTAAATCGATCCAGCTTTGGCATAGTTATTTTGAATCGTCTCATAAATTTTTCCGAGATCATAATAGGCTTTCGCCGCATCGTCGGTTTTTGCATACGTCGTATCGACAAACGAAAACTTTGCAATCGCGTCGGCTATTCTGTTTTGAGCGAGGTAAACTCTTCCGATTTCAAGCTGGATTTTTGAAAAATTATCAAAGTTCTTTGCGTTACTGAGAAACCCTTCAAGGCGTCTCAGTGCTTCGTCATAATGATGTGCGGCGGTGAGAATTCTAATGTTTTCATACTTTGCCGCGAACGATGTCGCATACTCAGGGTCAAAATCTTCAACTGCCGCAAACGCGAGAGATGCTTTTTGCGTATCGCCCACCGCAAGATAACAGTAGCCGATCTGCAATTGGGTTTCCGCGTTTACGCTACCATCAGTCGATGTCGTTAGCGACCGTTGATAGTTCGTTATCGCTCCTTCGTAGTCCTGATTGCGGTAGTAATATCTCCCTATCGAAAGGGATGCTAGTCCGGCAATCTGCTTTTCGTTCTTTTCCACTGCATCCTGGTAAAGGCGTTCAAGCGACTGAACACCCTCATCGTAACGCTTCTGCCGGAGGAGAGAGCGGCCGTACCATAATTCAGCCTCAAATCGAAGATTACTCTCAGGAAACTTTGCGAACATTTCCAAAAATTTTCGCTGGGCTTTTAAATCGTCTCCAAGATAAAAATAAGATTTTCCGATCATCAAAAGCGAGTTGTCAACCCATTTGCTCGTCGGATAGAACGACAGCAATTTGGAGGCTTTCTCAATCGCCAGATTGAATTTATCTTTGGCGGTTTGAGAAAGAGGGATTTCCGGGGCCTGTGAAATCGGTTTGCCCAGTGCCTGCGTTTGAGCGTTAAGGATTTCTTTTTCGCCGTCATCGAATGCGGTTTGAGCATTGTAGTACGTGTTGAAATATGCTACCGTATTCAGGTACCGCTGGTTCATAAAACTCGCGCAGTCGTTGTAGACTTGGCATCCCTCGACAAAAAAAAGGAAGCCAAGAAGAAATAAATAATTATATTTGCGCATCATCGTCTCATTCACAGTAGTAAGATAGACAAATAGCGTTTCTTTTTCAAGGTCAATGCCGTTAACGGTGGCGTTTTAATCTCAATCGTAATGCCATTGAGGCGAAAGTTCCAACCGAATTCCATTTTTTCCGGATACCCGTCTTGGCAGCAACAACACTTTCTTAAAATCTAATTGGCTCGATCCGAGAGGTTACCAGTTAAACCTCATTCTCCGATACATTGTCATATAAAGTATAATCCATAACGCTACAAGAGTCGAACCAATTAGGAGTATCTATGAAAAAATATTTTGTCGCGATGTTGGTAATCGCACTTCTTGGCATCAGTAATGCCCAGGAACAACCATCGGAACCACCGATGAAAAAACCGATGTCCCACATGGGTAAAGAGAACCCCATGGCTAAGTTAAAGCTCACCGACGAACAGAAAAAGCAAATGAAAGAGTTGAAGTTTGAAACGGACAAAAAGGCCATTGAACTCCGGTCAAAATTGGCTCTTTCCAAACTTGAACTGCGCCGGCTGCTCGCGGCGGATGCTCCGGACAGAGATGCCATCGAAAAGAAAATAAGCGAAGTTGCCGCAGATGAAACCGCCTTGCACATCAACAAACTTGACGGTTGGTTCGAAGCAAACAAGTTCCTCACGCCCGAACAGCAAAAAGAGTGGCGCGAAGTACTCCGTGCCGAGTCGAGGAAGCACATGGAACAAGAGCGCCATGAACGTATGGACCGTCGCGAACGCCCTTGAAATCGGCTCGATCTGCTCTTTGCTGAGACACAACAAAAGGATGAATCACTTTGTTGTGTCTTCAGCAGTGTTATGCTAATACCCTTTTGCCTTATCAACGGCGGTCATAAACGGTTTGCCGTCGAGATACCGTTTCAAGTTGTCGATAAAAATTTCCGTGAGTAAATGGTAGTAGTGTGGGATTGGGCCGCCGATGTGGGGTGTGACAAAGATGTTTTTGGCTTTCCATAGCTGACTATTTTTTGGCAATGGCTCTTCTTCAAAAGTGTCGAGAGCCGCTGCTTTTATTGTCCCCCGTTCCAAAGCTCTTACGAGAGCGTCTCCGTCGACTGATGCACCCCTTCCGAAGTTGTAAAACACTGCGCTCGGCTTCATCGCTGCAAATTCTTTCTCTCCGAACATCTTCGTCGTTTCAGGCGTAAGCGGGGTAACGTTTACGACATGATCAGAAATGTGCAGCAATCTTTCCATTTGAGATGGAGCCAATACTTCGTCGACAAATTCCATCGGCTGGGGCGTTCGTTTTGTGCCAATGACCTTCATGCCGAATGACTTACCAACCTTTGCCATCGTGCCGCCGATCGAACCCAATCCGACGATCCCCAGCGTTCTGCCTGCAATAACATCGGACTCTTTGATCAGTGCCGTCGCCCACTCATTTTCCTTTTGAAGATCATGGTATAAAAACAATTTTCGGGTTATGCCGATCATCATTCCGAACAGTAGTTCCGTCATTTGAAATTTGTGCATTCCGCGCGAACAACACAGGGTGACATCACTATGTAATAATTCCGGATAAAGAAATCGGTCCGATCCGACCGTGGAGATTTGTACCCAATGAAGCCGCGGCATGAGGAGGAACTGTTCTCTCGGAATATCGCCGAAGAGAATTTCCGCCGATGAGAAATGCTTCTTCGCTTCTTCAATATTTGGCGCATAGTGGACCTCAACGAGCGAAGAGGCTTCAATAATTTTTTTAAGCTGGTTAGGTGTGAGAGTATACGTTATAAGAAGCTGATGCGGGATTTTCATCGACTATTTCTTGGATTTCAAATCACTGCTGTGTCCTGGAAAAAATCTTGCTTTCGGATCGATAAACGATTTGATATTATTGACAGCTATGGCCGCCTCGCCAAACCCGGTGGCGATAAGCTTGAGTTTTCCCGGAAAGGTTGCAATATCTCCGGCAGCGTAGATGCCGGGAATATTTGTCTCCATCTTTGTTGTCACCTTAATATCCCCTTTCTCAATCTCCAATCCCCAATCCCGAAGGGGGCCGAGGCTGGCGACGAACCCCAAATTAAGAAGAAGGTGGTCGACCTTCAGCGTTTCGGTTTCATTCGTCCGATTGTTCTTGATAACAACCTGATCGATCGAAGAATCGCCGCCAACGGAATCGATTTCGTACCAGAGCTTGACCTCTGCCTGAGAGGACATCAGTTTTTTTACACTGTCTTCATGAGCTCGAAATTCGTCGCGCCGGTGAATGAGGGTGATGTGCTTGGCAGTATCCTGCAAATTCAATGCCCAATCAACGGCACTGTCGCCTCCGCCGACAATCAATAGTTCCTTATCTTTAAAAATGGATTTGTCCTTCACGAAGTAATGGACATACTTGTTCTCCAATTTTTCCAATCCGGGAAAGTCGAGCCGGCGCGGCACGAACGCGCCGATACCGACGGTAAGGAGCAACGCTTTTGTCCTATGGTCCCCTCCGTTGTGTGTCGATAACTTGAGAATCTTTTGTCCGTCAATTTCATCCGGGTGAAGCGATTCAACTTTTTGATTGAGACATACAGCTGGGATTATGATGGAGCCCCTGTATCGATGAGATTTTTCGCAAGTTCTTTAGCCACTACTTTGGGGAATCCTGCGACATCATAGATATATTTTTCGGGATACAACGCCGTTAACTGACCCCCCAACTCCGGAAGCGCGTCGATAATTTTCGTTTTCATGTGGCGAAGGCCGGCATAAAACGAGGCAAAAAGGCCGACCGGTCCCCCGCCGATGATTGTTATGTCAAAAATTTCCATATTGGCATTGCAATGAATTTATTTCGGATTTATTGTCGGGCGAATATCTATTTCACTGACATTGCTCCGAGCCGGCATGGTGAGAGCAAAAAGAACCGTGTCGGCGACATCCTGAGGCTGGATAATTTTCTCCGAATCTTTAGAATGATCGGAGAATGCGGTGTTGACCGACCCGGGGCAAATTGCAACTACACGGATATTATAATCTCGAATCTCCAACATCAGCGAACGTGAAAAGCCAAGAAGACCCCATTTCGTTGCAGAATAGGTCGCGCCACCGACGAAGGAATTCTTTCCCGCTAGAGAAACAATGTTGATGATCGCACCGCTTCTCTGGCGAATCATTGTTGGAAGAACTCCCCTGCAGCACAAGAACACACCGCGCAAGTTCACATTCATCATCCCGTCGAAATCTTTAACTGAAGTTTCAGCAACCTTGGAAAAGATGCCGAATCCAGCGTTGTTCACCAAAATATCAACAGTACCATATGCATTCGTTGTCTTTTCTATGAGGTGGTCAATGTCCGCCTCTTTCGCCACATCAGCCTTTACAGAAATGCACCGTCCGCCATTATTTAGAATTTCCGTCTTGGCCGACTCCAGATCGTCTTGATGGCGCGCAGCCAGGACAACCTTCACTCCAACTTTCGACAAAGAAAGAGCAATGGCTTTTCCGATTCCCCTGCTTGCACCGGTCACAATAGCTGTTTTATTGTTCAGCGATTCGCTCATAGCTCACAGGTCTCCCTCTACCGGACGGAGAACAATTTCTTCCGTAAGAACCCGTTTCGGCTGACGGACCACCGACACGACAACTTCGGCGACATCTTCAGGCTGCATCATTTTATTATGGTATTTCTTTCGTTCGTTGCGATCCCACATTTCCGTTTCGACTGCGCCCGGCAAAATGTCAATCACGCTGATTCCATTTTTTCTCACTTCAGCCCGTAAACTACGAGAAAGAGCAAGTGCTCCGGCTTTCGAAGCCGCATACGCCGACGAATTTTTAAATGTGGTCGTTGCGCTCACTGAGAGAATATTGATAATAAAACCATTTCTTCGTCTCAGCATGGAAGGGAGAACCGATTTTGTACACAAAAACGCCCCCCGCAGATTCGTTGCCATCACATGGTCAAAATCCTTCACGGTTGTCTTTTCGAATGATTTGAAATATGTGACTCCGGCGTTATTGACAAGCACATCAACTCTTCTAAATTTCTTGGAAATTGTTTTGTAGGCGAGGGCTACGCTGCTTTCTCGTTCAACGTCACATCGAAGGGTTGACGCTTTTCCGCCGCGCTTCCGAATCTTGAGAACATTTTGACGAAGCGCTCGAATATCCCTCCCGGTCAATACAACATGCGCTCCCGAGGCTGCGAACGCGCGAGCGATAGCGGCTCCGATACCGCGGCTGGCTCCAGTGACCCAAACGACTTGAACTTGTTTAGCTGACATGTAATCGTTACTAAGCGGGTGTGTCCCCAATCAGGGTGAGGAATTCTGACCGGGTTTTGATATCACTTCTAAATTCGCCCAGCATCGCGCTTGTTGTCGCGCGGGAACTCTGCTTTTCAATGCCCCGCATCATCATGCAAAGATGGCGGGCTTCGCACACGACGCCGACCCCTTCCGGGTGCAGGGCATCAAAAATCGTTTGGGCAATCTCTTGAGTCATTCGCTCCTGCACTTGAAGCCGCCGGCTGAACATTTCTACGACACGGGGGATTTTACTCAAGCCGACAATTTTTCCTTTGGGAATGTACGCGACATGAACCTTGCCGTAAAACGGGAGCAGATGGTGTTCGCATAAACTGAAAAAATCTATATCCTTCACGATCACCATTTCACTATATTTTTCCTTGAAGACTGCTCCATTAAGAATCGTCTGTGCATTCTCCGAGTATCCCTTTGTGAGGAATTTCATCGACTCGGCGACACGTGATGGCGTTTTTAGCAACCCTTCCCGCAACGGGTCCTCGCCGACCCCGAGCAACAATTGGTGAATGGCCTCTTCCAACTTCATTTTCTGCGTTTGCAATCCAGCCATTATGCCCCTCCTTTGTATTCAACGAAATTATTATGTGTCTCATACAGCTTCACGGAAAAAAGCCGCCCATTCCGGATATGGGGAGCGATCTGGTTCCAACAGGCGGCGGCAATATTTTCGGCCGTCGGGACGATGCCTTTGAGAAATTCCACGTCATAGTTGAGATGCTTATGATCAACTTTACTCACAAAACATTCTTCGATAATTTTTTTAAGTTCTTTCAAGTCGATAACATATCCGGTGTGCGGGTCGGGCTCGCCCGCCACAGTAATTTCAAGATCGTAATTATGTCCATGACCGTTCGGGCTGGCGCATTTGTCATACACTTCGATATTTTTGTCGTCAGAAAATGACGGATTAAAAAGGCGGTGAGCAGCACTGAAGTGCGCTTTTCTTGTCACGTAGATCATTTCTTTACCATGATTAACTTTTCGTACGCAAAGCCTGCTAATGCCGTTTCTCAAAAATAAGCTTGTATTTTTTTAACCACGATACGCCAAGCACAGCAAGAAGTTATGAGTATAAAGGACTACAATACTCTTGGCGTTCTTTGCACCTTGGTGGTGAAATACAAGAAAATTTACTGGAAGTGGTACTAGTCTGCCGCAAAGGAGCATCCCAACTCAGGAGCCCAATGATTTTCCGTAGAGGGCTCCGATCAGCACGTGGATGAAAACTATGATAGAGCGTTCAATACTTCTTCCGTGTGCCCGTCGACCTTCACCTTCGGAAAGATGTGTGATATTTTTCCTTTTTCATCGATGATGATCGTTGTCCGCTCGATGCCCATGTACTTTCGTCCCATGAAGCTTTTCAATTTCCAGACGCCGTACGTTTCAAGAACGGATTTGCTCTCGTCGCTCAACAGAGGAAAATTCAAATCATATTTTGAAACGAATTTCCGGTGAGAGTCGGTGCCGTCGGCACTGACGCCAAGAACAACTGCTCCTTTGTCCTTGATTGACGACAGGTTATCCCGGAACGAACACGACTCCTTCGTGCATCCCGATGTGTCATCCTTAGGATAAAAATATAAGACAATCTTTTTCCCACGAAACTCCTTCAGGGAATGCTTCTTGCCGTCATCGCCTTCCAGAGAAAAATCAGGCGCCATGGAACCACTTTTCAGTTCAGCCATGGGCAGCCCCTACGCTATCGCTTTTTTAACTTCGTCATACGGCGGCTCGACGCCCGGCGTATCGGTGACCCAGGCATATTTTACCACCCCTTTTTCGTCGATAACATACACCGCACGCTTTGCAACCGTGTAGCCTTTCATACCGCCAAGGCCTTCGAAAACGACTCCGTATTGTTTGATGACTGTCCGGTCAAAATCGGAAAGGAGCGGGAAGTTCAGTTTGTAATGTTCCGCGAACGCTTTGTTCGCCCATGGACTGTCAACGCTGATTCCAATGACATGGGCGTTCAGATTATTGTACGCGGCCATGGAATCACGAAAATTGCACATCTCCTTGTCGCACACACCCGTGAATGCTCCAGGGTAAAAAAGCAAAACAATTTTCTTGGCTGCAAACTCTGAGAGAGGTGAGCGAGGAGTTTTTGTTGTATCGAAAAGGGTGAATTGCGGGGCTTTGGCGCCAACTGTAACCGACATTGTTGTATCCTTTCATATTTTAAAAAATGATCGACAACGAATAGATTTACTGCGCTCGTAGATGTGTAACCCGAAAATTTCTCTAGAGTTCCAGTTGGAATGACATTTTTGAACTATTGAGTTGGCTGAGGACAATTAAAATTACCAAAAAACTAGGCGATAGTCAATGAGGTAATGGTGCGTTATTAATCAGCGAAATGTTGCCATCACTTTGTCGGTTGATTTAACGTCATTTATCGAAAAAACGTGCTGTCAAGGACCAAGAGTGATGGTTTCACTCCCCAAAATGAAGCAATACGGCAATGAACACGAAATTGCTTTTCAAGCAAAATTGAATATATTTGTAAACGACTTTTCGGAGAGGTGTCTGAGCGGTTGAAAGAGCCGGTCTCGAAAACCGGTGTCCCGCTTACGTGGGACCGTGGGTTCGAATCCCACCCTCTCCGCCAGGAATTTTTGAAATGCGGCGCGCGGGACCGTGGATTCACCCGAGGGGCTCCTTCGGAGGAATTCCACCTTCTCCACGAAGTTTTCTGGCGAATCATTTTTAATATCAAACATCCACGCCGATGCGTAGAGTCGTTGTCACCGTGCTGCTGGGTGCGGTTATTTCTTCTTGCTCGAATGTACAGAATCTCAAAAGCGACTTGACCCCAAAAGGTGCTGCGACGGTAGATACTCTGATTTCCGCAAAAACGCCGCCAGACAGCCTACCCAAAAGAGGGACTGATAATGTTGCGGTGCGGAAAGAGACGACTGCGCTGCGTACGTTGAAGGGAAGCGACAGCGCCATCGTCCGACAAGACACTGGTTCCCAACAGGCCCAAATAAAGGAATTTCCATCTTCCACGCTTAGGGACCTGTCTTCAGCTGCCGGTTCTTTGGATCCGATCGGCTACAAGGATGCCCGTTGGGGAATGACTCTTCGAGATGTTCACAAGCATATCGTCGATCACGGTGACGTAGACGAAAATGATCTTCGCGACATAACCAACGGCTTTGAATACAATAGCTCTCTTGATGGAGTTGAGGCGGCATTTGCATACCAATTCGATAATGACCGGTTATTCATTATTCGGCTAACACCGAAAGTGAAAGCATTTTCCAAATTTGATTTCCTCGATACGTTTGACAATTATAGAACGATCCTGGAGGCAAAATACGGAAAACCCGCCCGAAGCGGATTCTCAAAGGTGGACGAATCATATTTAAGCACTATTGAAAGCATCCAGCTCGGAGTTGCCAAAAAATACGTCTTATGGGAATTCGATCATTCATACATCGTTTTAACGCTCGGAGGCCGAGACAGACAATTGGGGATTCACGTTACCTATATGTCACGTGCCATCTTTGATGAAATAACGAGCAGAATAGAGACTCTGAAACTCGAAGATTTTTAGTAGAAGTATCTCAACCTTAACCATCGAGCGTCGCATACAGTCATTTTCCGGAGAGGTGCAAGAGCGGTTGAATTGGCCACCCTGGAAAGGTGGTATACCGGCAACGGTATCGTGGGTTCGAATCCCACCCTCTCCGCAATACAATTTATTGACTGTGATGCTTATCGATACACGGTTTTTTTGAAACCATTTTATGCACCATGTGATGGCGCGGTATCTCACTCGCGGCGGCCACTGCTCAATTCCCCGATTGCATTGATTCTTTCTCTTCTCTTTTCTACTTTTCGATCATGAATACTCTCCTCTTCGGCCATAATGACGAGCAGTATATTGTCGCCGTTCATACGCTGGACGATTCTACTGTCCGGGTGTATAGACGGGCGGGCTTGTCGGTGACATACAACGACGAGGAATTTTTCCCTTTCTTTCACCTTTCGGAAAGCCGCTTTATTTCCGGATTTCCAAAAACATTCTGGCTGAAAAAACTCGAGGGGAGCAATTTTTACCAATACGTCTGCGTTTTTCAGCGAGTCCATGATATGTGGGACGCTGTTCGGTATGTACTAGACAAAATCAATCAATCGCAGGAACGGAGAATCGATTCGTACACGGATACGGAGCACATCTTTCTTCGTCCGGACACAAATACACAATTCTTGATGCAGTCGGGGAAGACCCTTTTCAAGGGAATGGAATTTCACGATATCTACCGGATGCAGCTCGATATCGAAACCTATTCGAAGTCCTACAAATTCAGCAATGCCGAACGACCCGAAGATAGGATCATCTTGATTTCTCTTTCCGATAACAGGGGTTGGGAGACAGTCCTTGGCGGAAAACAAATTGAGGAAAAAGAACTCATTATGCAGTGCATAGGCATCATACGGGAAAAAAACCCTGATGTGATAGAAGGGCATAATATCTTTAATTTTGATTTGCCGTACCTTCTGAAGCGTTGCGAGCTTCATCGAATTGATTTTTCAATTGGAAGGGACAACTCTTCTCCCCGTGGAGTTCGGTCACGCACTGCGTTCGCAGAGAACGAAGTTGAATATGTAAGCTACGAGATACCCGGGAGACATGTTATCGATACCTGGCTTCTTGTACAATCGTACGACATGATCAAGCGCTCGATGGAAAGCTATTCTTTGAAATATGCGGCGAAATTTTTCGGAATCGTTCCGGCAGGCAGGACATACATTGCAGGCGACAAAATCTCGTGGTATTGGGACAACGAACCGGAGACAGTGAAGAAATACGCCTTGGATGATGTGCGCGAAACGCGGGCTCTCAGCGATCGCCTTTCGATGAGTACGTTCTACCTTACTCAAATGCTTCCGTTTAATTACACGACCGTTGCCCGGTTGGGTTCGGCATCGAAGATTGAAGCGCTTTTGCTCCGGGAATATTTACGACAGCGCTACTCTCTCCCGAAACCCGAAACGGGGTCGCAAACCGCGGGAGGGTATTCGGACATTTTCTTCACGGGCCTGCTCGGTCCGATCATCCATGCCGACGTCGAATCGCTGTACCCTTCGATCATGATTTCAAAAAATATCGCCCCCCGAACAGACGCACTAAGAGTTTTCCATTCTGTGCTAGAACACCTGACGAAACTGCGCCTCGAGACGAAAAGGAGAATGCAAGATGCAAAAAACGAGATGGACCGATCCCGGCTTGACGCGATGCAATCGTCATTCAAAATCCTTGTGAATTCATTTTATGGCTACCTCGGTTATGCTCGGGCACTTTTCAACGATTACGCACAGGCGGACGTCGTGACGACAACCGGGCAGGAATTGCTGAGGCAGATGATCCACGACATTGAGCTTCACAACGGAACAGTGGTGGAAGTCGACACCGACGGGTTGTATTTTATCCCCCCCGATAACGTCGTGGGCGAGAACGCTGAAAGGCATTTTGTCGAACGACTTTCCGGAACCCTCCCCGAAGGCATCAATCTGGGTTTTAACGGGCGCTATGAGAAAATGATCAGTTACAAGAAGAAAAACTATGCTCTTTCGGGATACGACGGGAAAATATCGATAAAGGGTTCTTCACTAATCTCTCGAAGCATGGAGTATTTCGGCCGAACCTATGTCCAGCGGTCTGTTGATTGTATCATCAATAACCGGATTCAGGATTTGCATGCACTTTATCTGGAGATGGAGCACTCGATCCGTGAACATCGGTTGGACATTAAGGACTTTGCGCGGACCGAAACTCTCAAAGACTCCATCGAGGAATATCAGCAGGACGTCAAGGCCGAGAAACGAAACAAATCGGCAAGCTATGAACTTGCTTCCCGATCTTCACGTTCGTACCGCGCCGGGGACAAAATATCGTTTTATTACACCGGCTCCGCCGCAAACATTAAAGGGTTCGAAAACGCAAAGGAAGCAAGTGAATGGGATGTAAACTTTCCAGATGAAAACGTGGAATACTACGTGAAAAGGCTGGAGGAATTCTCGAAGAAGTTTGAAGTTTTTTTTTCGGAAAAGGATTTTGACGCGATCTTTTCGTCCGAAGACCTGTTCGGGTTTGACGCTGGACGAATCTCCATTATTACAAAAAAAGTTTTACCCGAGTTACAGCGCGACAATGATTGGATCAATCCAGAACCTTCGATCAGGCTCGACATTTAACTACGCCAGGCGGGTTTGAAAATACATTTTCAAATAATTTACGATGTCGATCATTGAAGCCCCCGGCGTAAAGAGCTCGCCGATGCCCATCTTTTGCAAGGTCTCGATATCATGCTGTGGAATAATCCCGCCGCCGAAGAGAAGGACATCTTCCATCCCCTTCTCTTTCATCAAGCCCAAAACTTTTGGAAAAATCGTCATGTGTGCGCCGCTCAATGAGCTGATGCCGATCGCATTCACGTCTTCCTGCAACGCAGCTTCAACAATGACTTCCGGAGATTTGCGAACGCCGGTGTAGATGACTTCCATGCCGCCGTCGCGAAGAGCTGCTGCAATGACCTTCGCACCGCGGTCATGCCCGTCCAGCCCCGCTTTGGCAATTAATACGCGAATCTTCTGGCCCATAAATACCCTCTCTGAGGATTACTTCAGTTGTTCGAGAAACATATTCCATGAAGTGTAGAACTTCGAAAGTGGAAAACCCACAACAGTGTAAAAGCAGCCGCTTATTCTTTCGACAAATACAGCACCATAATCATCCTGAATGCCGTACGCTCCTGCCTTATCCATCGGGGATCCCGATTCAACATAACTTTCAATTTCCTCAATGCTCAATCGGCGAAACGTCACATCAGTCTTTTCATAATCGACGTATGATTTTTGAGATTCTGCATCGATCATAGCAAAGCCGGTGAAAACCGTATGAGTTCTCCCTCCGAGCTTCGACAACATTGAAATCGCCTCTCCCTTCGATGAAGGTTTGCCAAGGATTTTTCCGTCGAGCACAACGATAGTATCGGCACCAATGACGATGCCATCGGGAAGCCGTTCGGCCACTCGGCTCGCTTTTTCCAAAGAAAGCCTGCGGACAACTTCATCCGGAGCAATGCCGTCCGGAATGTGTTCGTCGACGCCGCTTTCTTGGACGGTGAACGAAAGTCCTATTTGATGCAACAGATGGATTCGCCGCGGTGAACGCGAAGCGAGAATGATCGGCTTGACAGTTCTCATCATAAAGTAAAAAAAAAGCGATACATGACATTTGTGATGTATCGCTTTTGATCAAAAAGAAATTCTTTTACCGGAACATCGCTTTCAGACTACCCCATGTCCTTTTAACGCTCGAAACATTATGAGAGACTACCATTATCTTTGAATAGGTCGTTCCATCCTGAGCAACAATCCTTATTCTATACTGATAGACGGAGGCGGTCGTTTTAAATGCCGTCTGATCGACGAATTCATAAAAAGAATTGCTTCCTTTTGGAGCAACAACCGGGTCCAACGCGACCCATTCAGTTTGCCCGCTCGCCTGTCGTTCGATGACAAAATCCTGCATTAAACTCTCTTCGGTTGTTCCCCATTGAATTGTAACGTCATTTCCGTCGCTGCGAGCCTCGAGAGATCCGTCTCTAATTATCGCGCCCGCGAACGCGACAACTGAACTCAGCACCAACAAGAAGAAAATACGACTGAAAATTCTCACGTAGTTGTTTCCTTTAATTGCCCAAAAGTAACAATGCTTTTGTTCAATGTCAACTGAAATTGTGCGGAAGGCGGGACTTGAACCCGCACGCCTTGTGGGCGCCACCCCCTCAAGATGGTGTGTCTGCCAGTTCCACCACTTCCGCTAAGAATAGTCAAACCAACTACATATGAGCAAATATACAAAACTTCGTTGGAGAAGGCAAGATTATTATCGCTCCTCGTTGTTTGATGACCGCGGTCACTGACAAAATTCTTTTGTGAAATCTTTAGGAAAGAAGCATGCTCGTCTCATTAGGTTCCAAAACGGCTTTTTCCGAATTCAACCCTTTCATTTACGCATGTGACGTGAGGAAAATCGTTTGCGTCCCAAATCAACCTGCATACTCTTTTAGCTTCTCCTCAGGAATTTCCTGCTGGAGAACGCTCTTGGAAGCAAGAGTGTGAGAAAGTTTTCGCGGCTTAATTGTGAGTACAGGAACAGGAGAGAAACGGACAACCCTTTCCGCAACGCTCCCCATCATCATATGAGATAGTCCGGTCCGGCCGTGGCTTGCGATGACGATAAGGTCAATATCTTCACTGCAAGCATAGTTGACAATTTCTTTATACGGTTGACCATACCTCACTGCTTCAATGACTTTTGCTTGGTACGGCAGTATTTTTTCAACAAATTTTCTTACCTCCTCCTCGGGATCAGGCCGATTGGAGTTGTGAATATTTTTCGCTCCAGAATGATCTGAATCCAGCGAGACCATAGGATGGTCTTTGACAACATGCAGAACATGAAGGTGCGCGTTGTACATGACAGCGAAGGTTGAAGCATGTTCGAAAGCAGCGACCGAGCACTCTGAAAAGTCAGTTGGCAGCAGAATATTTTGTATGATGTAAATGGCGTCCCTCCATTTTGTCGTAAGCTATGGCTACAAGGCGCAAGTCTTATGCCAATCTGATAATCGAAAGCAAATAAATAAGACTAGTTTTAAGCTCGAATTCAGCATCTGCAGCATGTGTTCCCAAACTGACAACAGACAAAGAAAATGTTCTCAAAAGTGAAAAAAAGAAATTCGAAACTTTCCAGACTTGAGAATGATAAAGGATGAGGAATGACAATTTCTTGTCTTATTCAATCACAAAAGGCTTTCCGACGATTTTCATTTTTTGAGCGATAATTTCGGTCGTAGGAGATTTGGTCCCGGGTTGAATTCCGCCTACTGCAATCTCAAAATCGCCTGCATCAACTTCGCGCTTTGCATCCGCATCGATCACCGCCAGCTGTTTGGGCATCAATGTGAATTCGACAGTGCATTTCTGGCCGGTATCAAGATGTATTCGTCTGAACCCTTGTAAAGAATGGATCGGTACAGAGACCGTTGCGGAGAGGTTCTTAACATATAGCTCGACAACCTCGTCACCGGAAAGTGTTCCGGTATTCTGAACCTCAACGGAAATAGTGATGGAGTCTCCGGTCATAGTCTCGGAAGGAACAGCCAGGTTATGGTAACTAAATTTCGTATAACTCAGGCCGTAGCCGAATGGAAACAACGGTTCTCCATCAAAGTACCGATACGTTCGCCCTTTCATACCGTAATCCTCAAAGGGAGGCAACTGGTCAACGGATTTGTAGAAGGTCACCGGCAGTCTCCCAGCAGGATTGTAATCTCCGAATAAAACGTCAGCCAGCGCCGTACCTCCTTCCTCTCCGGGATACCAGAGTTGCACTATCGCCGGAAGGTTTTCCTTTTCCCAATTGACGGCTAAAGCGCTGCCGCTCGTGAGAACAAGAACAACGGGCGTCCCCGTAGCTTGAAGCTCCTTTAATAAGTTTTCCTGCACAACAGGAAGATTGAGATTGGTTCTGTCGCCCCCCTTGAAGCCCTCATAATTCACCTGCATTTCTTCTCCTTCAAGCTGCGGTGTAATCCCTCCCACAAAGATAACGAGGTCCGAACTCTTTGCAAGTTCGACAGCTTTCCTTGCATGGCCGCTATTCAATAATTTCCACTGCACTGAAAGCTGAGGCCAATGCGATTTTCGCGAGAACTCAAACGCAAAGCGGTATGTCTTCCCCTGCTCCAGACTCATATGATGTTCTTTCGTCATAAGATCATGATTCGTCCACTGAGGGAAGATGGTGCTATCTCCGAACAATAATCGAAACCCTCCGTCGCTCTTGACCATGAGATCGAAAACTCCAGTGGCCGGCGCCGTAAGAACGCCGCTCCATCGAATGGAGGAGACGTCTTCGGAGCCGCTGAACGATGGCACTCGTGAACTATAAAACCAATTCGGGCTTGTCAATTCGTCACGTCGCGTAAAAAAAGGTTCGCCGGACAGATCCTTGTTCTTGAAGAATTCCACTTTCAAACCAGGCTCCCCCCCGGCACTCGCGACGTCCGAGGAGATATCCTTGACAATTCCCCCTGCATCAACAACATCGCATCCTGCTTCATACTTCACCTCGATGCCGTTTCCAGATTTGTTTTTTATTCCTTGAAGCGGCGTCACATACTTCGAGGGCGTTCCGTTGTAGTTACCGAGCAATGCGAGATAGTTGTCGGCGTTCGGTCCGATCACTGCTATACGTTTCACTTCCTTCTTGATCGGGAGAATATTATTTGAGTTTTTCAAAAGCACGATAGATTCATGCGCCGCTCGAAGAGACAGGGCACGATGTTCCGGGGAATCGTTTTCTGAGATTGGAATCCGCGCATACTTCACGATCTCAGGGGGATCGAACATGCCGAGCCGGAAACGGGCAGTGAAGAGGCGCTTTACCGAAACAGCAATTTCATCTTCCGTTATCAAACCCTGCTTGACTGCATCGAGCAATGCAGAAGTATACACAGTTCCGCACTCCAGGTCTGTTCCGGATTTCACAGCTTTTGCAGCTGCCTCGGGAGCAGTCTTAACCACTTTGTGATTTTCAAAAATGTCATTGATAGCTCCACAGTCCGATACCACATAACCTTTGAATCCCCACTTTTCTCGAAGGATTCTACGCAGCAGCTCCGGCGATCCACAGCAGGCATCGCCCATGAACCGGTTATAGGCACACATCACTGAAAACGCGCCGGCTTCCCTGATGCATGCTTCGAAGGCGGGCAGATACGTGTCGTATAAATCGTGGTTGTCTATGATTGCATTAAATGTATGTCTATCCGGCTCAGGTCCGCTGTGGACGGCGTAGTGTTTTGGTGTAGAGATGACTTTAAAATATCGGGGATCATCCCCCTGCAGCCCTTTTACAAAAGAAACTCCCATTCGCGCCGTCAAGTACGGATCTTCGCCGTACGTTTCCTGGCCGCGTCCCCAGCGGGGGTCGCGGAAGATATTGATGTTGGGACTCCAAAATGTCAGCCCCTTAAAGAGATCTCGTTCTCCCAACCTCAGAAATTCATTATTTTTTGCTCGCGCTTCAGTCGATATTACATCGGCCACGTTCCGCATCATATCGGTGTCCCAGCTCGCTGAAATGCCAATAGCTTGAGGAAATACCGTCGCTGTCCCCGCCCTTGCAACGCCGTGCAGGCATTCACTCCACCAATCGTATTCAGGAACTTGTAAACGGGGAATCGCTTTTGCACTGTTGATCATTTGGGAGACTTTCTCCTCCAGTGTCATTCTCGAAACAAGGTCGTCAACGCGCTTCTCGACCGGCTGGGTGTAATCCAAATAGAGCGGCTTAGTATCGGGCCCCTTGCGCGAAAAGCGGAGCAATCAAAAGAAGGTGTACGAACAGAAGATGTTTATTCGATCTTAGCGAAAGTGAAGAACGTCGCATGATTCCTCCGGAAGGTTATGCAGGAACAGGAACTTGCCGTAAAATAATAAATATATGTCCTCAAACGCTACTCTATTTTTTATTTCGAGGAGCCTTGTGTTGGCTGGAATTTTGCTGAGACAGTGTGGTAAGAGTAATTCGGCGATGATGAGCAGAGTGCGCGGGAAAGAATATTTCTTGAACTGAAGATATGCATCTTCAAAGTTTTGCTTTTGTATCTCCATTGGAAAAGGTTGCAGCGCGTCGTAACTGAGCAGCTGGAATATGAATATCTCGAATCACTCCGCTCCGCCATCCCGATGTCGCCCTAAGAAGCATCTTCTCCTTTGGTCGAGCAGTTTCGATCCTCCTGGACACCCGAAACATTAGTACCGAGATACGGGCAACTTCGATGAGTTCTGCTTTGGGGTCGTATTTTTTGAGGAAATCAACGAACGCGGCATTATGGTACTCCTGATGAGCAACCTCGTACTTCTTAAGCATCTTTCGGATCTTTTCTGCCTGGAACATGCTTCTGAAGTAGTTGAATTTTTCTTCGTCGTCGTAAATTCTATAATAGTAATACTGTTTTTTCTTTGTCATAACACTCTCCTTCCGAGAATATTCGTTTATTAAAGTATTTTGTTGGCATGAAGCAAATCGCCGAATAACTCGTCCCTGATTCCCTCGGCGTTCTTGCGGGCATTCGCCAGCGCATTGACAATATATCTGTTGGCAATAAAGACTTTCCGCGGTTCCGTTTCTGCCTCATCGAGCAACAGATAGCCGATGTGGAGATAGCTGTACATTTCTACAAGGTCCTTGGCGGCGACTTCCTGAAAAACAACATCCTTCTTTTCCAAAACATATTTCAGGCTCGCAAGGAACAATTGCCGGATTTCTTTGAGATGGGTGGAGAGTTTTACCAATCCTCCTTTGAAATCCCGCTTTTCGTTCTTTTCAAATACGTCGGACAGCACATCGTTCAAAACGCCCCCCGAGGCCGCGACGATTTGCATTTGAGATGTCCCCTCGTAAATATTCGTGATGCGTGCATCGCGGGCGAGCTGCTCCACATGGAATTCGCGCATATAACCCGTACCCCGTGGATCTGCAGGGCATCATACGTGATCTTATTCGCCCCTTCGGCCAGTGTATATTTTGTGATGGGAGTGAGTAAATTTGCTACCTTCGTTACCTGTTTTAATCTTTCCACATCTTCCCTGACCGGTTTGTCTTCTCTTTTTTTCTTTTCGACAAGCTCTTCCAGCTTCTCTTTTTCATCCACACAGTGCGCTGCGGCATAGAACAATGACCTGTTGCTTTCCAGCATCACCTTCATATCGATTAACATGTTGGAAACAACAGGAATTTCAACAATGGGTTTTCCGAACTGGCGGCGCTCGCGGGCGTATTTGAAAGCTTCCTCGTACGCCGCTTGCGAAATGCCGAGAGCCTGGGCGGAAACACCCATGCGCGCCCGGTACATTAAATCCAATACATATTTGATCAGTCCGAATCGCCTGTTTCCGACGAGCTGTGCGGGCGTGTCGTTGAATTGGAGTTCACAAGTCGGCGAACCGTGGATGCCGAGCTTGTTTTCGATACGCCGAATGATCACCGTCGGGCCCCCATAACAAACGAACAAACTCAGTCCGCGGCCATCTTTTGTTCCGGCTTCCGACCTGGCGAGTACGAGAAGAACTTGAGCGTTGCCGTTGGTAATGAAGCGCTTGACGCCGCGAAGGAACCACTCGCCCTGCTCGTTCTGATACGCGTGGAGTTTCACAGCCTGAAGATCGGAGCCGGCATCGGGTTCCGTCAATGCCATGGCTCCCGTAAATTCTCCGGTACTGATTTTCGGCAGAAATTCCCGGAGTTGAGCCTCGCTGCCGAATTTCTTCAATGTATCCCCAATGTCCTGAAGCCCGAAAATGTTCATGAGCGATGCATCCGCCCGTGCAAGCACTTCGGTGACCATCATATAGATGGTGAACGGAAAATTCAATCCGCCGTATTCCCGAGGGAGGATCAGTCCCATCAGGTCTGCCTGTGAAAGTTCCTCGACATTTTTCCTCGTTCCCTCCGCATACGCAACATGCCCGTCGGTCAGCGTGGCTCCATCCCGATCGACACCGGAGGCGCGCGGAGCGATGTGATTGCCGCCGAGGTCTCCCACGACTTCAAGCACTTTTCGATAGTTTTCCATAGCATCATCGTAATTGACCGGCGCGTAATTAAACCGGCTCGACTGCGTATAATCGTCCTCAGCAAGCTTCACGATTTCTTTCAGATCGAGAGTGTTGAAATGGAACTGGACGTCAGGATTGTCAAGGAAGAAATTCGGCATCGGTCACTTCAGTTTGCTTTTGTATGCTTCGATGAATCTGGGAATGACATCTCGTGCATCGCCAACGATCGAATAGTGTGCTACTTCGAAAATGGGGGCATCGGGATCGGTATTGATAGCGATAATTTTTTTTGCCTCCTGCATCCCGGCGCGATGTTGGATGGCGCCGGAAATGCCGATCGCGAAATAGAGTTTGGGACGCACAGTGACTCCGGTCTGCCCAACCTGCCGTTCATGCGGAATGAATCCGGCATCTACCGCCGCTCGGCTGCCTGCCACTTCCCCTCCGATCGTATGCGCAAGTTCGTGGATAAGCCTGAAGCTTTCTTTTGTTCTCATCCCGTAGCCCCCGGCGACGATGATTGCTGCGCTCTTCAGGTTGACTTTGCGTTCTTCTCTGTGCTGCTCGACGAGCGTTACGAGCCGGTCAACTTCGTCAGGGACGAAAGGAATTTCAATGATCTTCGTCTCATGAGGATTCGGCAACGGATGCATTTCCATCACCCCCTCACGAACAGTCGCCATCTGGGTCCGCGTATCGGGGGTAATAATTGTCGCAATGATGTTGCCGCCAAATGCGGGGCGGATTTGCAGAAGCAGGTCTTTGAATTCTTTCCCGAGATAGCTGACGGTGGATACCTGAAGATCGGTACAATCTGCGGTGAGACCGCTCCGTGTATGTGAAGCCACCCTGGGCGCAAGGTCTCTGCCGATCACGGTAGCGCCGAAAAGGACAGCCCTCGGTTTATGTTGATCGACCAAGGCATTGAGAATCCGGGCGTAGGCGAGCGTTGCATAGTTACTGAGCTGCGGATGGTCGACAAGAAACGATTCGTCGGCCCCATAACGGAAGCTTTCGACAGAAACGTTTTTTACATCGCTGCCGATGACCAGGGAAATTAACATTCCATGCATCGCATCGGCTAACTTTCTTCCTTTGCTCAAGAGCTCGAGGCTTACATCGGAAGGTTTTCCGCCGTGTTGTTCTACAAAAATCCAAACATTATTTTCGCTTTGGTTCATTCCGTCACCCGAGGATCCTATCTTCCATGAGTTTCTCTATCAATGAATTCATCCCCGCTTTTGAATTCTCAATCTGCACAGGGTCGTTCCCGGTCAGCACGACTGACTCCACAGAATAAACTTTCGTCGGGGACCCTTTGACGCCGCATCGCGCTGCATCGATGTTCAGGTCATCAGCGGTCAACGTAGGAATAAATAATGAGCGGCTGCGATATTCAAAGACGAGCTTGTCAATATAGAGAAGTGAATTCCCTTCTGCCATTTTCTCTAATTCCAGCAGCGACTTTGCCCCTTTGTATGCCATCACCCTTTTTGCGCTAAATGGCCGCGGTTCTCCTGCATCTTTAAGAACGGTCATCAATACCGGTAATGCGCAATCTAGAATCTCATACCCCCCATCAATTTTTCTTTGCACCCGTACGGAACGATCTTGAATCTCGAGAATTCGTTCAGCGTACGTCACTTGAGGAATGTTCAGCTTCTCCGCGGTTTGAGGACCGACTTGCGCCGTGTCGCCATCGATCGCCTGCCTGCCGGCAAAAACAAAATCGAAGTTCCCAATTTTTTTTATAGCTTCGCTCAGCACGTAGGATGTTGCAAGGGTATCCGCCCCCGCAAATTTTCTGTCGGTGATGAGATACGCTTCGTCCGCCCCCATGTAAAGACATTCCCGCAGTACGTCGGATGCGCGTGGAGGTCCCATCGTCAGCGCTGTGACCTTGCCGCCGCATTGATCTTTGATTTGAAGAGCGAATTCGAGCGCAACCTTATCCTCAAAATTAAAGATAGCCGGGAGCTTGGCACGATTCACCGTGCCGTCTTCCTTCATCACCTGTCCGGAAATATTTGAGGTATCCGGAACCTGCTTTACGAGAACAATGGAATTGTGCATAAACTTTAGCCGAATCTTCTTTTGGTTGCGTAGAACGCTCTAACGTCTTGTTTGAAACTCCGTTCGCTGGAAATCGAGACGTTCAAAAACAAGACCAATATTCATCCACAGCAAACATACAAGAATTGCGCCGAAAGATTCTTCGTAAGAGACCCCAAAACTGTCTCCTTCCCTCAAGGTTTTTGTCAAATTAAAGAATTCAATTCGAGATGCTCTTATTTTTGACAATAAGTTACCCGGCAATAAATTATTAGCGGGCGGGGGGAGGATTTGTCGGGCGAGTTCTTTGAGGAATAAGAGAAAGGAAAAAAAACGGAACTTGATTCTTCTTTTTTACATCTTATTCATCCTCTCCTTGATAAATGCATCCGGAAGTAGGAGTTTCCTTCACAACCAGTTTGCTGAGCATGGGAAACACCGGCCGCAGCCGATTCCAAATCCAACGCGCAAGTACTTCACACGTTGGGTTTTCAAGACCTGGAATCTCGTTCAGGTAGTGATGATCGAGCTGATTAATAATTGGCTCGGCAACCTCCTTAAGTTCGCCAAAATCCATTACCCATCCAACGTTCGGGTCTACGCTTCCCGTAATGTATATCTGGACCACATACGAGTGACCATGCAGCCGTCGGCACTTGTGTCCCTCCGGAACGTGCGGCAGAAGATGGGCGGCCTCAAAATTAATTTCTTTGAAAATTGTCATGATAAAAATTTCCTAGGGGATTCCGAGTATCTTATGTGTTTGTAAGCTGATTTTCCATCGCGGGTGCATTAAACAGTAATCGCGGACCAGCACGGTGTTTTCATCGCGGTGTGGTCCATCCATCGGCTGAAGAAAAAAGTGATCGAACGGCAGAGTGTCAAACAACTCCGGTTCTGCCCCCGGTTGAGGGAAAACTAATTTGAGTTCGTTCCCTGTTTTCAGAATCAACTCCGCTCCGGCTTTTGGGCTTACACAGATCCAATCCACACCAGGCGGAGATATTTTCGTCCCATTTGTTTCAATAGCAATTCAAATCCTTCTTCATGAAATGCTTCAACGAGTTTGCCATCAAGTTGTAAAAGCGGTTCACCCCCGGTACAAACAAGAAACGGCTTGGCCATTGAGCGAATCTGTCGTCCGGCCATTTTCCCTTCACAGCTTTAGCGAGATCTTTTGCATCAGCAAAGTGTCCTCCTCCCGGTCCATCCACACCGAAAAAATCAGTGTCACAAAATTTGCAGACAGCCGATGACCGATCCTCCTCACGTCCGCTCCAAAGGTTGCATCCGGCAAATCGACAAAAGACCGCAGCTCTTCCGGTGTTGGCCCCTTCACCTTGTATGGTATAATATATTTCCTTGACTGCGTATCCCATTGTTCTCGATCACGGACTTGCCGACGTACGAGATCGGATCACTCAAATTGTTTTCGGAAAAACCTTTGAGTCTGAGCTGGCAGGCATCACATCTGCCGCACGCTTCGCCGGTCGGAGAAGGGTCATAGCAGGTGCTTGTAAGGGAATAGTTCACACCTAACTCAAGACCCTTTTTGATAATCTGCGGCTTTTGAAAGCATGATCAAAGGCGTATGAATCGTAAGACGTTGCCGGTTCTCGACGCCGGCTTTGGTCGCAAGATTGGCCATTGTTTGAAACGCTTCAATATATTCGGGGCGACAATCAGGATAGCCGCTATAGTCGAGCGCATTGACTCCGATAAAAATATCGTTGCAACCCTCCACTTCAGCCCACGCCAACGCAAAGGAAAGAAAAATCGTATTTCGAGCGGGAACATACGTCACCGGTATTTCGTGAGGCATTTTATCTATGCTTCGATTCTTCGGCACTTCCAAATCACTCGTAAGCGCCGAGCCGCCAAATTCCCGAAGGTCGATTTTAGCAATAACATGTTTCACAACTCCTTGAGATGCCGCAATTCTTCTTGCCGCTTCGATCTCAAAAGCATGGCGTTGACCATAGTCAAACGAAAGTGCAAGAATGCTGAATCTCTCCTTCTTTGCGATCGCCAACGTTGTCGTCGAATCGAGCCCTCCACTCAGCAGTACGACGGCCTTCTTCAGGTTCTCAGGCATTTTCCCTCATTTGCTTGCGCTTTCAAAAATATTTTGATATTGTTAGTGTACTGAAAAAATTAGTAATTTCAAACCGGGACAATCGGAACAAAAGGCAGAACGTTTTATTGCAGGATATGTTTCGAAATGCACTCTTGCCGGAGCAATCTCTGACAATATTCTCACATCATCCAATATAAGAGGAAACCATTGTTTAACGCCGAAGGAAAGTCATTTGAATTCAATGATGAATCTCATATCCGTCCGGATTTTCTGGAAACATTTCCCTTCGTCAGCGCGGATCAATACATTCGAACAGAAACGCAGGAATTCTCTGCTGTCTGCCCCTTTAGCGGTCTTCCTGATATCGGCAAGGTCATCATCGAGTACTACCCTACAGGCGGAAAGTGCGTCGAGCTCAGATCTTTAAAATACTATTTTATTTCATTCAGGATGGTCGGCATCTTTCAGGAAGGCGTGACAAAGCGAATTTTTGCCGACCTTAAGAAATCGCTCGAAACAAATCGGCTGAAGGTAACGACAATCTACAATACGAGGGGGGGATTCGATACAACGTGTATCGAGGGGTCACTTTGAGGGGGCAACCCGGCAGACAGATTGCGGAAAACTCGATAAGCCAATGCGCCATACCGTCACTGCGTAAAACAAAAAACGGATTCAAAGAGGAATGCTCTTGAAATCCGTTTATTATTTTGTGAGCGTGGGTGGGCTCGAACCACCGACCCTCTGCTTAATTCGTGTCTATCTTATCTCTGATGATGATGGCAGGGAACATCGCGTCTCCTCACACACACGCATAAAGAAAGAAGCACACGGCAAGTTCTCCAAGTTCAACATTCCGAAAGAGCCCAACCGTAAACCTGACTACAAATCAATCCTCTTCAACAAGTTACTCCACGACCCACGGCTCCAATAAATGATCTCCAAATCCCTTCAATAAACCGGGATGGTTTCGATAGGACCGCGCCGGTTTCTCTATCAAAAATATTTATCGGATATGTGATAAAAAGATGATCTTTGGCGCGAGTGCACGCCACATACATCAAGCCGCAATTCCTCTTCCATTTCGTCGCCATCCGATTGCGCTTTCATGGATGGAAAACGCCCTTCAAGGGCATAGATAATGAAAACAACCTTCCATTCAAGACCCTTTGCGCTATGAATGGTCGATAGAACAAGCAGTTCCTCTTCTTTTCCGGGAGATTCAACATCGACGACGCTCTCATTCGGCGGCTCAAGGGCCATGTCTGTCAGAAATGTTTCAACGTCTTTATATCGCTCCGCTATATTTTGGAACATTTCAAGATCTTTCATCCTCTTCGGATGATCGTCGTATTGTGACTTGAGTATCGGCTCGTAATAGCTCAAGATGTGAAATGACTTGTCCGCAGGAGACATTCTTGGCGAGGCAGCGCTCTTGAGTGTATCAAAAAGCTTCTGAACACCTTTCGGATAAGCATGATAATCTTGCCAGAATTTTTCCGACACGATGGCTTCCCGTCCATCTGCACTTGGGCCGAGCCTTTTATTCATAATGTCGTCCGTGACACTCTCAGCAGTTCGTGGTCCAACACCGTCTATTAACATGAGAATGCGATTCCAGGAAACCAAGTCTCGCGGATTTTCCAACACACGAAGATACGCGATCATGTCCTTCACATGCGCCGTTTCGATGAACTTGAACCCTCCGTATTTTACAAAAGGAAGATTCGCTTTCGTCAATTCAATTTCCAGGTCGAACGAAAGGAACGATGAGCGAAAGAGCACTGCCATTTCTTCGTAGTGGGATTCCCTCTTCGCGAAGTGCGAGAATCTTCTCCACGACAAAGCGCGATTGCATGTTCTCATTCTCCGCAATCACAAGTTGAGGCAGGTTGCCTCCCTCCTTTTTCGAAAACAGCTCTTTATAGTAGAGCCCGTTCATGGAGGCGTCACCGCCCGCTTGAGGATCTCATTTGCCAAATTCAGTATCGGCTGTGAACTGCGGAAGTTCTCTTCGAGCTTGATAATTCTGCACCCCGGAAATTCGTCGGGAAAAGTTCGGATATTCTCAATCGTCGATCCTCTGAATGAATAAATCGACTGGGCATCGTCTCCCACCACCATCACGTTCTGGTGCTTATGAGCCAAAAGACGGACAATTTCTGCCTGAATCTTGTTGGTGTCCTGATATTCGTCGACCATGATATACTTATAGCGATCTGACAAGATTGCCCGGAGAGATTCGTTGCCCTTTAACAGCGTAACGATATTGAGCAGCAGATCATCATAGTCCATAAGATTGTTACTGGCCTTGTAACGCACATAGCCATCATGAACTTTCTTGATATCATCAACGATCTCGGTATAGTGCGGGTAGTCTTTTGCAAGCAATTGATCGACTGGAGTCAACGTATTGACCGAACGACTGTAGAGGTCATAAAGAGTTGACTTGCGTGGAAATCTTTTTGCCTTTCGAATCGAACTTGAGCTGCGTTCGGATTAAATTGATGACATCCTCCGCGTCCCCCTGGTCGAGGATCGTAAAGTTGCGTGCATAATTCAATTTGTCCGCATACTTGCGAAGTATGCCGTTGGCAAATGAGTGAAATGTTCCCCCGGCGACGTTTTCACATCGCGCATCGAGGAGGATCACGGCACGGCGGAGCATTTCTCGTGCTGCCTTTCGCGTGAATGTAAGGAGGAGAATGTTGTCTGGATTCACACCGCACTCTATGAGATAGGACACCCGGTAGACTATTGTCCTCGTCTTGCCCGTGCCTGCACCCGCAATAATTAGAAATGGTCCATCGACGGAGGTGACCGCTTCGTATTGGGCCGCGTTGAGCTCCTTTTTGTAATCAATTCTAAAGCTCTGGGGCGTTACGAGCCGCAGCGGATGTGCAGGCGGTTTTGTAAGGGTGAACTTTTTCATGATGAAACAAAGTTACAAAAATGGCCGGCTTCTTCAAAACGAATATTCTGGAGGAACGAAATACAAAGTGCGTCCTTTAAAAATGATTGAGGACCACCGCAATGACTTCTTATTTTGGACAGATTGAAATGAGGAGCTTCGGATGGATATAGGTATGTTAGCTACAGCCCGATCTGTATCCGGGCAGGCAAGTTAGCTTACCGTAAATTGTTGTTCTTCATTAATTCCCTTATCGACGTCCTCGCTTAAAAACTTTTACCCTCGAAAAATCCGCATCACTGAACTTCTTCACACATAATGTGAAAAAGATGGCGCCCATTGCCATGATAAGCAAAACATCAATTGCCGGCGTCATAATAAACCCGTTTATATTAAATGAAACGCCCGATGCGATAAGATCAGCTGTGGATTGATTTTCCAGGTGCAGAGAAACGTACCGGAATGCCGAGGTTGTATAGGTGAGTGGATTCAGATAAACAATAGGAGCCACAATTTTTGGAAGCGCCATCGTTGGAATATATGCGCCGGACAAAAAAGTCAACGGGAGGGCAAGCGCAGAAACTATCATTTGATA
>CAVQQJ010000003.1:0-15670 GCA_963714955.1 uncultured Bacteroidota bacterium
GTTTGATGATGAAAATACTTCAACGATCTGACTCACCGCGTACGATCACTGCGCCGCGTGGTCTGCAACGTTCCTGCAAAGGATGGATTCAAGAAGCTGCCCTCCGCATGTTGATGAACAACCTCGACCCCGCCGTTGCCGAGAAGCCGCATGAGCTGATCGTCTACGGAGGGACGGGAAAGGCTGCCCGCAACTGGGAATGCTTTGATGCGATTGTAGGAAGCTTACAGCATCTCGAAAACGACGAAACGTTGTTGGTTCAATCGGGAAAGCCGGTCGGAATTTTCCGCACACATGAAAATGCCCCGCGCGTCCTTATCTCGAATGCAATGCTCGTCCCGAAATGGGCGACATGGGATGAATTCCGCAGGCTCGAGGGCCTCGGCCTTACGATGTACGGGCAGATGACCGCAGGCAGCTGGATCTACATCGGCACGCAGGGAATTTTGCAAGGGACGTATGAAACATTCGCTGCGTGCGCCGCAAAGCATTTTGGGGGAACGCTCGCCGGAAGATTCCTGCTCACTGCCAGGGCTCGGTGGCATGGGGGGCGCACAGCCCCTCGCCGCAACGATGAATGGCGCCGCATGTCTTGTCGTTGAAGTTGACCGCGACCGGATTGAAAAAAGGCTGCACACGAATTATCTCGACCGAATGACGGAAGACTTCGACGAAGCGCTCTATCTCATCCGCGAAGCGAAAGCAAAAAAACAGCCGCTCTCCGTGGGCCTTCTGGGAAATGCTGCTGACATCATTCCAAAGATCGCGGCTGGTAAATTTCTTCCCGACATTGTCACCGACCAAACATCTGCGCACGATACGTTGAACGGGTATGTTCCGGCAGGTCTTTCATACAAAAAAGCATTAGACCTTCGAAAGAAAAATCCTAAGAAATATGTAAGGCTCGCGCAAGCATCAATTGCAGAGCATGTTCAGGCAATGCTGAAGTTTCTGAAGAAAGGCGCCGTTGTGTTTGATTACGGAAATAATATTCGAGGCGAAGCGCTGGCTAACGGCGTAAAAAGGGCGTTCGACATCCCGGGGTTTGTACCGGAGTACATTCGTCCTTTGTTTTGCGACGGCAAGGGCCCGTTCAGATGGGCGGCGTTGTCGGGCAATCCTGAGGACATTTACCGAACCGACCGCGCGGTGATGGAAACGTTTCCCCACAACACACCGCTTTGCAACTGGATAGAAAAAGCTCAGAAGCGAATTTCGTTTCAGGGATTGCCGGCACGAATTTGCTGGCTCGGCTACGGTGAGCGATCTGTGATGGGAAAAATTTTCAACGACCTCGTGGCACGCGGAGAACTCAGTGCACCGATTGTTATCGGACGCGATCATCTGGACTGCGGTTCTGTCGCTTCGCCAAATCGCGAAACTGAAAAGATGAAAGACGGCAGCGATGCGATTGCCGATTGGCCGATTCTTAACGCTCTTTTGAATGCGGTCGGCGGCGCAAGCTGGGTCAGCGTGCATCATGGCGGCGGAGTTGGCATCGGAAATTCGATCCATGCCGGAATGGTCGTCGTTGCCGACGGAACCAAAGAAGCAGAAGCGCGATTGCAGCGAGTGCTGACATACGACCCGGGAATGGGGATTATCCGCCATGCAGATGCGGGATACGATCGTGCAATCGAGAATGCAAAAAAATGGAACGTAAAAATCCCAATGATCTCATTACAGAATCTTAAAAAATGACGATCGGGTTATGCGAGACGTGTCGTTTTCATACACTCATCACCAATAAACAAAGAAGCACGTTTCATTTGTGTGAGAAAAGTAAAACGGACTCTTCGTTTAGTAAATATCCGCGTCTGCCGGTCTTGAATTGCAAAGGATATCAATCTACGAAGGACACGAAGGGGCACGAAGAAAAGAACTAGTGATTCACTATATATCGGGGGGAGTATGACAGAACTACTGTATAAGACAAAACTTTTTGAAATTGTTGGGGCGGCTATTGAAGTTCATAAAGAGTTGGGACACCGGTTTTCTTGAAGCAGTTTACGAGGAAGCAATTCAAATTGAAATGGCGCGGAGGAAAATCCCCTTCGATTCTCAGAAAAGCCTTCGTATTCGGTACAAGGATCAGAAACTGAAGAAGGAGTAAATCGCAGACTTTATTTGCTATGGGAAGATAATTACAGAACTCAAAGCATCGGACGAACTTTCGGGCAAAGAAAAGGCTCAAATTTTGAATTATCTCAAAGCAACGGGCTTAAGAGTTGGACTTCTTGTCAACTTTGGAAGTGCTGGAAAGTTGGAGTGGAAACGATATATAAAATGATCCACGAAGGACACGAAGAGACACTAAGGTTTTTCTTCGTGCCCCTTCGTGGAAGCTAAAAATGAACCTTCTTATTAAAAATATTGGTCAGCTTGTAACTGTAGCATCGAACGGCAAGCCGTTCAAGGCCGGAAGAGAAATGCGTGAGCTGAACGTTATTGAAAATGCCGCTGTGCTCATCGAAAACGGAATTATTCAGCGCATCGGACCGACGAATGAGTTGTCAGCTTCGCCCGACATCGACATCCTCGATGCATCCAATCGTGTCGCTCTGCCGGGATTTGTCGATTCGCACACCCACACGGTATTTGCAGGAAGCCGTGAGAATGAGTTCGCGATGCGCGCGGAAGGAAAATCGTATACGGAAATTGCAAACGCCGGGGGCGGGATTCTCTCCACGATGACCGCAACGCGCGCTGCGACAAAAAAAGAACTTCTCCGGTCCGCGGGACGCCGCCTGAACGAAATGATGAAACTCGGGACAACGACGGTCGAAATGAAAAGCGGTTACGGTCTCAGCGCGGAAGCTGAAACAAAGATCCTCGACGTCATGCACGACCTTCGCAGGGACCATTACATGACGGTGATCCCGACTTTTCTTGGCGCGCACGCTTTCCCTCCCGAGTTTGCCGACGACAGAAACGGTTACGTTGAACTCATCATGGGGAAAATGCTGCCGTACATCGGCCAGCGCCAGCTTGCCGTCTTCTGCGACGTTTTTTGCGATAAGGGATATTTCGACCTTCATCAAACGGAACAGATTTTGCTTGAAGCAAAGCGGTTCGGCCTTATTCCGAAAATCCATGCCGACCAATTGTGCGCGATCGGCGGAACGGAACTTGGAATCCAGATGAACGCAGCGTCGGTCGATCATCTCGAGCATCTTACGCCGAAGGGGCTGGAAGCCTTGAAACACTCGGCGACCATTGCGACAGTCCTTCCCGGAGCATCGTTTTTTTGAACCAGCCGTACGCACCGGCCCGCTCTATAATAGATGGAAACATTCCGCTCGCCATTGCAACAGACTTCAATCCCGGTTCATCAATGTCATTTTCAATGCCGATGATGATGACGATCGCATGCACACAGATGAAAACGACGCCGGAAGAAGCAATCGCGGCATGCACATTGAATGGAGCGGCTGCTCTCGGGCTTTCCCACGAAACGGGGAGCATCGAAGTCGGCAAACAGGCGGACATCGTGCTGTATGATGTTCCTAATTACAATTACATTCCGTATCATTACGGTGTTAATCTTGCCTGGAAGATCATTAAGAACGGTACCGTGCTTGAATTCTAATCGTAAAAGAAAACCTCAGCCGCTTGTTGCCGGCATTGACCTCGCGGGAAGTCCTAAGCGAAATACAGGAGTTTGCCTTCTGAAAGGAAAACGGATCGTAGTGTGGAAAACATTATTTTCCAATGAGGAAATTCTTGAATTCATCGACAAGACAAAACCTCGCCTTATTGCGATCGACGCGCCGTTAAATCTTCCGCCGGGAAGAAAAACGCTCGACGACCGGAACGGCGAACATTTTCGGCCGTGCGACCGGGAACTCTTGAAGCGCGGTATCCGCTTTTTTCCCATCACCCTTGGGCCGATGCGAATGCTTACCGAACGAGGCATAGCATTGAAAAAGAACTTTACGCGCAAAGGGTATGACGTCATTGAAATGTATCCGGGTGCCGCCCAGGATGTTTGGAGGACCGGACGCAAACAAGACGGTCTTCACAAACTGCGGAGAGGGCTGGAAAAGCTCGGAGTCAAAGGACTTGACAAAAAGATGAACGGTGACGAACTTGATGCAGTAACGGGGGCGTTAGTCGGATTCTGGTATATGAAAGGGAAAGCGGAAGTTTTGGGGAATTTCAAGAAAGGGGCGATTGTCATTCCGCTTCCTGCTTCATGAACTCTGTATTCTGCCTCCTGCCTCCTGAATTCCACATTGGAAACAGGAGGCAGGAGACAGAACGCAAAATACTATTACAAAAAATTTTTATGAAAAAAATTGTCGAATGCGTTCCGAATTTCAGCGAAGGGCGAAACGCAAGCACCATCAAAGCGATCGCCGAGAGCATCCACAGCATCGAAAATGTTAAGCTGCTGAATGTTGAACCGGATAAGGATTACAACCGCGTTGTCGTGACATTTGTCGGCGATCCGGACAGCGTTGCCGAGGCAGCCTTCCAATCGACGAAAACTGCTTCACAGCTTATCGACATGGAGCGCCACAAAGGCGAGCACCCTCGAATCGGTGCAACGGACGTTGTTCCGTTTATTCCTGTCTCCGGAACAACGATGGAAGAGTGTGTCAGACTCGCGAAAGCGTTCGGCATGCGCGTCGCCTCCGAACTTCATATCCCTGTGTATCTCTACGAAGCAGCTGCAACTTCGCCCGATAGAAAGAATCTTGCGGACGTTCGTAAAGGGGAATACGAGGGCCTCGCCGAAAAACTTCTCGATCCAAAATGGAAGCCGGATTTCGGAATGGCGGCCTTCAACAAGAAATCGGGCGCAACGGTAACCGGCGCTCGCAAGTTTCTCATCGCATATAATGTGAACCTCAGTACAGACGATGCGTCCGTGGCACAGGAAATTGCGCAATCCATACGGGAAAGCGGCAGGGTAAAAAAAGATGCCTCGGGAAACACCGTGAAAAACGAAAAAGGAGAAACGGTAAAGATTCCCGGATCACTGAAAGCCGTCAAAGCAATGGGGGTGGTAGTGGAGCGACTCAATATCGCCCAGGTCTCCATCAATCTTGTGGATTATGAAACAACTCCGCCGCATATTGCGTTTGAAGAGGTGAAGAGCCTTGCTCACTCGCTCGGCGCTGAAGCGACCGGAAGCGAGATTGTCGGCCTGACGCCGTTAAAAGCGTTGCTGATGGCTGGGAAATTCTACGATTCCCACGAAACATCGGAAGAACGACTGATCTCACTCGCAATTGACCGATTAGGGTTGAGCCAATTGGATCAATTCGATCCGCAGAAGAAGATTATAGAGTACCAATTGTGAAGGGATTATCGCGCAAAGACGCGAAGGCGCAAAAGGGGGAAGTTGAAATGCACGAAAATGCTATTGCCATAAGAACGATATTGAGGCATTTAGGTGTTGGCTCTTGCCGATATGGGTCGAGATTAGATATTAATCCGAAAACAACATGCTAACGACGAAAACCCTTAACGACTTTATTAATGAAGTTGCCTCCAGCAGTCCGGCCCCCGGCGGCGGGAGTGTTGCTGCGCTCGCCGGGGCACTTGGCGCCGCCCTCACAGCGATGGTGAGCAACCTCACGATCGGCAAAAAGAAATATCTGAGTGTGCAGGGGGAAATGGAAAGTGTGCTGAAACAATCTGAAGCTCTCTGCGCGTCGTTTGCAAAATTAATCGACGATGATGCAGAAGTATTCAACACCGTCATGAGCGCATTCAACCTGCCGAAAGAAACCGAGGAAGAAAAAACAAAACGAGCGGGAGCAATCCAGCAGGCTACAAAAAATGCAACGGAAGTCCCATTGCGCGTCATGCAATTATGTGAACGGGCGTTGACCCTGACACAGGCCGCCGTAGAAAAAGGAAATATCAATTCGATTTCGGACGCCGGCGTTGCAGCGGTAATGCTTCATGCCGCATGCCTTGGTGCAAAGCTCAATGTTCAGATCAACCTCGGATCGCTTACAGATCCTCTCTTTGTTCAAGAAACAACATCCCGCACAGAGACCTTCAGCAAACGTGTGGAAGCAATGAGCTGCGACATTCTCAACCGCGTGAACGAATCGCTTTCACCCGCACACTCATGAAAGGACGGGCTTAGTGGAAACTGCTTGGAAATTGCTCAGCGACGCTCCAGACGCGGTCTTCTTTTCGCGCAACGACGAATCCGACCCTCGCATGGGAGACATCGTCCGCCGTCAAAAAGAAAACCTCTCGCCAGATATTCGAATCGGTATTGTGGGTGTTCCGGAGGATGAGGGGGTCAAAAGAAACCGCGGCCGCGTCGGCGCGAAAGAAGCTCCGAACGAAATCCGCAAAGCGTTGTACAAGTTCACCCCATTCGCTATTTCGAAGAACAAGCAGATATCGGAGCTTTCGATATTCGATTTCGGCAACGTGAAAACCGGCGCCTCGCTTGAAGAAACTCATCAGCGAGTTCAAACCGTCGTTGAGACCCTCGTTGCGAATAACATCCTTCCGATCGTCCTCGGCGGAGGACATGACACCACCTACCCTTCGTTCCTCGCTTTTTCAAAAAAAGCCGCGGGCGCCGGCGCCATCAACATCGACACGCATTTGAATTTCCGCAAATCGGATCCCCATCGAAACAACGGGACCGCCTTTCGTCAGATCCTCGACCTCACACACAGTCCCCTTGCGCCGATGAACTTCGTCGAGGTCGGCGCGCAGTCATTCGCCAACTCAAAGGAACATTACGAAGAGCTGAATGACCGGGGAGCAACCGTTTTCACGCTTGGAGATGTACGAAAAGAGCGGATAGAAAAAATTCTTGACATCGCGTACGAAATTGCTTCGAATTCCTCCGAGCGAATGTACGTCAGCTTCGATCTTGACTCTGTCCAGAGCAGTGACGCGCCTGGCGTCAGTGCTTCATATCCAACGGGACTCACCGCCGAAGAATTATTGAAGTCAGCCCATTTCGCCGGCCTGCGCCAAAAAATAAAAGCGATCGACATCGTCGAGGTCAATCCAAAATTCGACGTCGATGGAAAGACGAGCAAGCTTGCCGCACTTGTTGTGATGTATTTTCTTGCGGGAGTGGCGAACAGGTGAGTCGGATGAGGGTATGGAGTTCGTGGTGCTTGGTGCTGCGTTCGGAGCCTTTACTCCTAAATCGGGGGATATTTCTTCTATAGTAAATCAAGACAAATCCGCCTCGGTAGCAAATAGGTGACCACCTGCTCCCCCGCCTCGCAAATATTCATCCTATTCAAAAATTTTACTTGACAAATCCTTAGAAAAAGCATACTTTTGCCCCAGCGTGTTGGGGACACTCCGAAGATTTGCCAACCCCAAATGCAACCCAGTGGTGGAAAAACCAGAGGTGGGAAATGGTTTTTGCGGTTGCGATATCAAATTCAATATCCTTCAATTCTCTCCGGATTTTGTTCCTTCCGATTAGATATTCCCTGTTTTCAATAAAACGTCAAAAACACAAATCAGATTTTTTCAATATTCAGCTAGATCTGTTTTCAATTGTCCGACGGCCTAAAAAAACCTAAAACCTAGGAGGGATTTTTTGCAGTAGCATGAATTAATTCTTTCTGGAATAAACGCGAAAAGAAAGGACGGTGTGCCATGGGCGTAAGTAACATTTTGAAAAAGACCTCAACGCAGGCGGTGCTCGTCGGCGCTTTTGGGGGCATAGCGCCGAATCTTATCGAATTGATTCCAAAACTTTTTAGCAACGTTTTCCCGTCATTGGGAACTATTCTCGCACTGATCTTACTGGCGATCATAGGGGCGGTAGTCGTTTTTATCTATAAGGAAGATAGCCTTCAGAAAGCTTTAGTCCTTGGCGCCGGTGCACCTGCAATTCTCGCAACATTAACGGCAAATGTGGTGAACCTGAATCATTCGGGGTCCGCTTCCTTGTTGGATGTCTCTTATTTTTCCGTTGCCCGGGCGCAGGTGCCGAGTTCCAACGATACCATCAGATTCGTTATACATGACAATGCGAGTCCTTATAAATTAAATGCGATGTGGCTCCGCGCCGACTCGAAGACGATTGAAAAATACCACCAGAGTGGTGATACGCTAACCGTTCAGGTTCCACAAGACACAAAAGAAATTCGCCTCGATTTACCTGCCGAGGGAACAAGTCTCGTCATACCCGCTTCGGAAATACCCAAAGGCAAGGATGTGAATCTTGGGATCACAGATGATAAAAATACGCACGATTTTTGGAGAGCATTCGGGAATGTTAATCTTCCGAAATATAAAATAGTAAAGGTTGAAGAGGGAAAACCGCAAGATAAATAACTTTCCAAACCTCACTTATCAACAAATTTTTCAAGGAAGCCTTTATGAAAACAACACTTTCTTTACTTAGACCGCATTTCGGCTGGGTGCCGGATGTGCCGGACCAACGGGATCATGTCTACGCTGCGCCGGTCGAATGGCTGGCAAAACTGCCGCTAAAGGTTGACCTCCGCGCAAAGTGTCCGGCAGTGTACGACCAAGGGCAACTCGGGAGTTGTACGGCGAACGCCATCGCCGCGGCAATCGAATTCGACCAAATGAAACAGAAGCTGAAATATTTTATGCCGTCCCGTTTGTTCATCTATTACAATGAACGCGTGATGGAAGGAACGGTCAACTCCGACAGCGGTGCACAAATCCGCGACGGAATCAAGAGCGTCGGACAACAGGGAGATTGTCCCGAATCGCTCTGGCCGTACGACATTGCCAACTTTGAGGACAAACCCCCTGCCTCCTGTTACAACAATGCGGTGATGCACAAGGCGATCCTCTACCAGCGTGTCACCCGTACGGCGAATCAGATGAAAGGATGCCTTGCTTCCGGTTATCCGTTCGTCCTTGGGTTTTCGGT
Organism: uncultured Bacteroidota bacterium; assembly: GCA_963714955.1. Taxonomy (GTDB): domain Bacteria; phylum Bacteroidota; class Ignavibacteria; order Kryptoniales; family JAKASW01; genus JAKASW01. Next base: position 8,861 of record CAVQQJ010000003.1, read on the forward strand.
ATACGCAAGCTTCATGAGCGCAGCTGTTGCAAAGACTGGACACGCCCCCATGCCGAAGTCAAACGAACAGCTCGAAGGCGGCCATGCCGTCGTTGCCGTCGGATACGACGACGCTAATCAATGGTTCATCGTGCGCAACTCGTGGGGAACGGGGTGGGGAATGAAGGGATACTTCACACTCCCCTATGCGTACTTGCTCGAGCCGAATCTTTCGGATGACTTCTGGACGATTCGCGTGGTAAAGTGATTTAATGAATTACAGCTATCAGTATTTCGGACAATTTGTAAACAAAAACACTTATCTAAAAAAGGTAACATCCAACATGAAAAAATTTATTAGACAATTTACCGAAAGAAAGCTCATCGGCCAGAAAGAAAACGTTTCTTACACACAAATTGTGGGTTGCCTGTTTATTCTTTTTGGGATGATTGTAATGATTGCTACCGGTGTTTTTACGAATCCACCATCATCCTCAGCGATTTCCATTTCGTTTTTTATCACAATGCTCGGTATTGCGTTTGCTTTTCCCTCATTGTTGGAAGGAAACGAGGGATTAAGCACTATGCGTATAGTGGTTTTTATGATGACCAACGTAATATGTATGCTATTGATAAGGATCGGATGGGACAAAACCTCACTTAATGGTATTGGCCTCGATCAGTGGTGGATGGGTGTAATTGCTTTTGTTTTTGGAGCAAAAGCTACCCAAAGCTATTTTGAAAGTAGGTTGGCGGTGCCTCCCACAGTTCCTAAAACCGGAATGGCTTCAGTACAGTATTCCAATGCCGACATCGCGAAGCTAGCGGTGGCTCAAAATGAACAATCTCTTAAAACTAAGTTTCCGAATATTCTGTCCGTTAGCGATGCCGTACATGATTTGAACAGTACGGATTCACACGTTATTGCCTTGTATCTAAAAGACAATAATACCGTGGGTATTCCTGACAGGCTGGAGGTCAAAATGCCGGATGGAAGCATGAAAACCATAGCAACTGAGATTGTAAAGGGAGTGGGAGAGGCTACCATACACCTTGAACAATCCGATAGTGTTGCAGACATTAATGACTCTAGCTACAAGGGCTCTATTTGTTGTGCAGTTAAATCGGCAACCAATAAGAATTTTTGGGGAATTGTCACCGCTGCCCATATTTACACACATGGCGACTACAAAACCGACAACAATACTGTTTTAAATTCAGTCATGGCGAGGGAGGTCTTATTTAATGATAAGATAATGGGAAAGTGGTTTTACAAGCAAATGTTGGATAATCAAGATTTGATAATCGTAAAAATGAATGACAATGTTCCAATAAACGATCTGAAACATTTCAACAATCAATATCATGCTGTTTCAGATGCCGATATTAAGAATGAAAGAGCAAAAGTAACCATCCTATCAAAAGATAATAAAAAAACGGAAGCCTATATTCTTGATTACAACATTGGATATCCTGTTAGATATACTAATGGCTCCTTTTATAAAAAGGATATTATCCTCATCGGAAGTAAACCGGATCGAAATGACTCAAAACCCGTGTCCCAACCGGGTGATTCAGGGAGTTGCGTTTTTTTAACCGCTACCAACGAAATGGTCGGGATCTTGTTGGGGAGCAACGAAAATTTTACGTTTGTTCTCCCGATTCAATCGACATTATCTCCAAACTTTCAAATCATTTAAAAAAGAAATCATATGAAAAAAATATTACAACTTACAGCAATGTTTGTCTTTGTTTTCCATACTGTTACTGCACAAGAAAATGGGACATTTGATCTATCTTTAGGCGGACAAAACGAACTAAAAGTAATAGGCGATACGACTAAACAATATGACGCCATAACTTTTCGATTCAGTAAGGATCTAAATAATCTTAATTTCAATTTATCGGATGTTTCTAAAACAGTCTCTTTCTTTAGCAGTGATAAAACATTGGGCTCAGACATACAAAAAAATGCATCGTCAGGAAGAGTTCAAGTTACAATTCTCAATGACAACGGAAAGTATATTGTTGATGGTTTTTCTGATATAGAATTGCCAGGGGATTTTTTAATAAAAATAAAAGATCTATATGCAGGGCCATTTCATCTGAAGCCCAAAAATTCTGATAATGGTAAAAGCAAGGTATTGGCCCACCAACCGGGATTTATTTTTTATGACGCTTTATATATCAATGAGAACTGGAAAAAGCACAATTTTGATACGATTAAGTTGATTCTGGCTTTTTACAAATTGGATCCGACTACAATTAAAAGTAATAGATTTTTGAATAATTCCTTGAAGGATATATTTTCAAAGAAAACTGTTAATATAGAGGGGGGTGGGAGCCTGACTCCTGCAAATTTAGCAACGTCCGCTGGCAACCTCGACGTTACAACCCTTGCCGACGGCTTTGCTAAATTTATAGTAACGCGAACAAAGCAGGAGCTCAGCATAGCTTTCTTTAACAAGTTTAAAACGATGCTCAGCGATCCGAAATATGTGGACCTGCAAACGGTTTTTCCGGAAACGTACAAGACGCTCTCTGCAATCGGGGATGAAATATACATGTATAACGCATACCTTCAAACGCTTCGCGAGTCTTTTGAGAAAGATCTGGCTGCGTTGCCGTCCAATCTTCCTACTCTTCTTGATAATCATAAAACATTTTTTGATAGCCTACCGGGGTTGAGGGCTGTCCTGAAAACTGGCTTTTATCTTACCCAACAAATTCAAGACAAACAACATCCGGGAAATATTATTGAGAATTTTCCCGTTGAAAACTTGATTGACTCTGCAATCGATCCAAATATCCCGGCTGCTTTCCAGACACTGCAACTTTTATCAACGTCATTAAAAAGTAATACTGATACTCTCAGGTATTGGGCTTCAAATTCAGACATAAAAAAACTCTTTTCCAATGACACCGTGCTGTTAGAGATTTACTTTGGGTTGCTCGAACAGCAGGCAAAAAGCAATAGAATAACGTTTCATGACAAAAATGGGCAGCCTCGGCAGCTTTCGGACATTATAGACTCATTGTACCCTTCTGTGACGAATGATTTGCCTAAATACAAAGCCTATATTAAAAACATGGTTTTAAAGATCCAAAATCTTGAAACTAAGGTTGCCGGTTTGAAAACGAAAGGAAGCGATTCTCTGAACATTGAGAATTATTATGGACTTGTTTCCTCTTCCATTGATTTAATGAAATACCTGACGCAGGTTGAAAATATCCCTCACTTCCCGGACGGCCTGGACATTCAAAAAAAGACTGGAATATATTTTTACGCGGCACAGACTTCCGCTAATATCGTCATCGATGTCAACAGGAAAAATTATTCATCAGCAATTTTAGACGCCAAGCAGTTATACGACACGATTTTCACCGACACGAATATCGAAGATTTCGTTTCCAGAAGTAAAAAAGATAGTAAACTATGTCAGAAGGACTTAGCCGATACGATAAAGACCGAGAAGGAAAAATCAAAGACGACAATTAACGCTTTCTTCAAATATGGCTCATTTATGGCTGTTGTCGCAATGGCAAAAAACTCGGATGATGTTGAAGCCGCCATTGAAACCGTTGCATTGCCTGCTGGTTCCGCAAGCATCAAAAAAGAGACACCGTTGAATATTGCATTGAATGCCTACTGCGGTGTGTTTGGCGGCTACGAACAAATTATCGGTGTTGATCCGGGATGGATGGCAAAGAGCAATACTTTTGCAAACAGTTACGGCATTACGGCGCCAATTGGTGTATCGTTAAGCGAAGGGAAATGTTGTTGGGTCCCGATTTTTGGTGCTTTCTTTGGCGAGGGAAGATCTTCTCATTCGTTATTTCTGTCGGTGGTGGATATCGGAGCGTTGGCTGCGTTCAGGTTTGTCGACGATAGCACCAAATCTGCGCCAAGTATTCAACTACGAGACATTATCTCTCCAGGATTATTTTACTCGGTGGGTATTCCTGATTGGCCGCTATCGGTTAATTTTGGCTGGCAACAGGGACCGTTGTTAAGACAAGTGACAAAAACAGAAAATAATTACAGTCAAAGTTATTCCCGTATTAGTCTTTCGGTATGCGTGGATATACCGATGCTGAATTTTTACACTACACCAAACGATTAGTAAAAGATATAGGTGTAGGGCATAAGGAGAATGCCCCTGCACCGCCGGCGGCGACTCCGGGCAGAGTATAAGAAGTAGTGAAATAGCGGACAAAACTCCGCTGGCAAGGAATCGCTTGGCGGGGTTTTGTAATTTTGTTTCCAAATAGCTTTTCTCTTAGTTATGCGAGAATTTGAGAATAAGGAAAAAGTGAGATACACGGCGGCCTAATGTAAGCCTCTTGGATAAATGACGAACGTTTCATACCTTCCTCCTTATCAGACGTTCACTCCTCCCGTACGGCAATTTCGAATATCATCTATGAAATTTCATCTCAATACAAAGAAAGTCTTGGCGCCAATTCTCTTGCTCTTCTTCTTTGCTCTCCTTCTCGGTACAAATGAATCTGTCGGGCAGCCAGTATTGCCGCTCACTTCATATCAAGGAAGCTGGACGTACACGTTCGCGGGGGGATTGGACGGGAGCGGCACAATGGAGGTGGTAGACGATGGGAAAATTTCCGTTCACGTCAGCATCGGGAAGTACGAGCGTTTTTTCTCGAACCCTATTATGTTGAATGTTTCGGACAACGGCGCTTTGCGCGGCGATATTCATTTGTGGCGTTTCGGTGTCGGCAGTGTCGAGGGGAGTTTTTCACCGTCGGGAGATGTTTTTGGGCGAGTGACGACGCTGTTGTTTAACGTCGGTTCTGTCTCCGGCCATTTCTCGCAAACATCGGGCGCCGGGACATACGAGTCTGTCGCGGGAAACGGAACATGGAGCGCGCAGAAAAAATAATGGATGAGCCCCCCTCAGCCCCAGGCTTCAGCCTGGGGGGCATAGACGCAAAATCATTTTAAAACATAAATGTTAGAGAAATGCCCGCAGGATTAATTCCCATCGAAGGATTGGCCGTGGATTGAAGCGAAGAAGTCTCTCCTGAATAGACGTTCCGATAATATTTACCCACCGTAGAACCGACCGCGTACGACATCAGCGCACCAGCAACTGCGTCGGAGAACCAGTGCATTCCGCCGCGGTTGTTTGCCGAAACGCCGAACATTGTGTACCCGACAAGTCCGAACCCGGCGACCTTCAACCACGTCTTGCCGGGATAATAACTTGTCAACGCCGAAACAACCGCCATCGTCGCCGCAGTGTGGCCGGAGGGCCATCCCCAAAATACTCCGCCGCGCAGAAAACCGAACCGAAACGTTCTACTGAGGCTGTCCATGTCCGAGACGTGCCGCCAATCGGGGTTCGGCCTCCCCGTGACCGCTTTCAGAGCCGAGTTGTAGAGGAACTCGATGAGGCTCGCCTGCAATACCGCAAACGAAGCACCCAGAACCTCCCTGTCATTCCTTAATTTTGCATACGCGAAGAGCGAACCGCCTGCGATAAACGGGAGATACTCCCCCGTGAAGACCACGGGACGCGCCCACGGTCCGTACTCGGCATGCTCGTTGAAATAATGTTCCACATCGTAGTCGATTCCCTGGTCCACGATGATCGCCGTTGCAGCGACAGCCGTCAGATGAAAGTAGATATTATTTCCTCGGAAGCTGTCGAGAACGTTGTTGCCGAAATTTCCGAAAAGGTTAAGGTCGGCGTTGCTGTTCTCTGCGGCGGCCGCTGGTTGGGATGGAAGCGCGTAGCGCGGTGCATCACGGGAAAGTGTTTGTGCAACTATGCCTGCCTGAGAAAGGCTGATTACTACAATAGCTGTAAATGGTAAGAGCAAGCGCATTTTTCTGGTCATGACCGCACCCTTCATCATTTTAATAATTGTAAGAAATCTTGATCTGAAATGCACGAAAATGGTATATTAACAGTTGTTGCGGCTTGGTTAATGATGTGTGGTGGCTTCATTAATGAAGCCACCACAAAAGCCACCAACCAACGGGGGGAGCCGTGAAATACAATCCAGCCATACACCATCGCCATTCCATCCGATTAAAGGGGTACGATTATTCATCCGCCGGTGCATATTTTGTCACCGCCGTACTGCAACATCGCATGCATCTGTTCGGATCGGTGAATGAGAATGGTATGCAATTAAGCGAAGCGGGAAAAATTGCGCATCGATGCTGGGAGGAGATTCCGCTCCATTTCCCGCACACAGCAATAGATGAATTTGTTATCATGCCGGATCATATGCATGGAATTATTATCATTTTGAAAAATGATGATAATCAATCTCGTCGTGGTCGTGGTTTGATTAATCAAACCACGACAAATGATATTTCCATGCATCAAACTCCGACGGAAATCGATTGGATATTAATGAAAAATCCAAAACAAACGTTGGGGAAAATTGTCCGATGGTACAAAGCACGGACAACAAAAATGGTCCACGATTCCTGCGAAAAGGGATTTCAATGGCAAAGGAATTACTATGAACGCATCATCCGTGACGAGCGTGGATTAGCAGCAATTCGTCGATATATTTTGAATAATCCTGCTAAGTGGCTACGTGATAAAGAAAATGAATGAGCGCTGTGATTGTTGAGAATTCATCTTGTCGTGGTTTCATTAATGAAACCACGACAAATGAAACCACGACAAGAGCTCACTTCTTGCACTTCCATCGTTAAAACCGTATCTTATTGAAGAAAAATTGCCCGCGACATAGTCGAAGGGCATTTTCGTTTAAACGGAAGACTGCATTAGGCGTAGTTTCATTAATGAAACCACGACAAGCGACCGAATACCCGAATTAATGAACAAG
>CAVQQJ010000004.1:0-12057 GCA_963714955.1 uncultured Bacteroidota bacterium
CTGCTAGCGGCAATACGGCTAGGTATACAATATTCGCCAGGATATAGAGCACGACGACAATTCCTGTTCCGAGTGCAAGGCTGAGCGGAACATTTCGTTTCGGATTGATCACCTCTCCTGCAGTGAATGTAATATTATTCCATGCGTCAGCCGAAAAAAGGGAACCGACCATTGCGGCACCCAGCGAACTATAGAGCGCTACACCGGCAAGCGGTCGAACGGAAAGCTGCCCATTCTGAAATTGAGATATTGATGCAGTCCAAAAATTCGAAAAGTTTGCACCGATCGCAGCCGCATTCTTGCCGATGATAAATCCAAGGACGATCAAACCGAGAAGGGCCGCCGTCTTTGTGAAGGTGAAAATATTTTGGACAATTTTTCCTCCCTGGATTCCTCTTGTGTTTACCCACGTAAGCAAGCATATGGAAACAATCGCCAATAAGTTTTGCGTATGCAAGCCGACATTGTATGGTCCCATCGAACCGAACGGCATTTGGTAGGGACCAAACGTACCGACCTTAAAAATCCAGACTGACGACGATATCCCCGGGAAAAAAACACCTGAAAATTTTGAGAACGCGATTGCGACTGCCGCAATAGTACCGCTTTGAATGACAAGAAACAAAGTCCAACCATACAAAAATCCGACGAGGGAGCCGTATGATTCACGCAAATAAACGTACTGTCCCCCCGCATTGGGCATCATTGCGGCAAGTTCTCCGTAGCTCAACGCAGCGATGAGAGTGATGATTCCCGTGAGCACCCATGTGACAAGAAGCCAGCCGGGGGAACCCACGGTGCGTGCAATGTCGGAGGAGACGATGAAGATGCCCGAACCGATCATCGATCCGACAACAATAGTCGTTGAATCGAGAAGATTCAGCGCTCGTTTGAATTCATGTTGTCCGGTTGCTGCCATCTTCACGTCGTTCTATACTATACTATCGCTGCAATTAAGAAAAAGCTTTCCATCATCTGGGGGAAACTATCTGACACTTCTTCGGCATAAAAACGGAAAACTTACAATAGCGGAAAGTATAAAAACCGAGAATAATATTTGCGTGAGCTTTTTATACTTTTAAAGACAGGCATTTAACCTAAATAATTGAATCCCCCTTTGACAACCGGAAGCAGGTACAATCAATGCAAATCTACCCGCTTTTCAAAATTAAGTGAATAAACATAAGGTATTTTTCCCTTTTTTGCAATCAGATTTATGGGATGAAGATGCAATTCTGCGAGGTGCTGCCATCACTTTTTGCCATTGAAATAGTCGTCTGATGACCAATAGCGAAAAGACAATCGATAAAGTGATGGCATCACTTGGCTTTCTATGGCCCCCCTTGCAAACACACCAGTACTCTCGTATATTTGCATCATGGTGGTCCATGGCTGAGGCAAAAGTATTAAAAGATATACTTGCTGCACAAACGAAAGAAGGGGAGCTTTACCGAGCCATGCCGGCCAATTGGGTTCGGTGTTTTGCCTGCGGCCACCGGTGCAGAATTCCGCCGGGCAAGGATGGAATTTGCCGGGTTCGCTTTAATCGTGAAGGTAAGCTTTTCGTACCGACCGGGTACGTGGGAGCGCTCCAGCTCGACCCCGTAGAAAAAAAACCTTTCTTCCATGCTTTCCCCGGTTCCAAGGCTTTAAGTTTCGGGATGCTCGGATGTGACTACCATTGCGGGTATTGCCAGAATTGGATAACGTCGCAGGCATTGCGCGACCCTCTTGCCGAGTCGTATCCTGAAAACATGACGCCCGAAGATTTCGTCAGCCTTGCACTCAGTCGAGGTGCAAAGGTCGTTACGAGTACCTACAACGAACCGCTCATCACAAGCGAATGGGCAATGGAAATTTTCTCGCTGGCAAAAAAGTCGGGGCTCATTACTTCCTATGTTTCCAATGGAAACGGTACGCCCGAGGTGATCGACTACATCCAGCCGTACGTCGATCTCTATAAAGTCGACCTGAAAGGATTCAGACAGAAATCCTACGGTCAACTGGGAGGAGTTCTGGAGAATGTTCTCGATACCATTAAATTGATTCATGACCGGAACATTTGGCTTGAAGTTGTAACATTGATCGTGCCCGGCTTCAATGATTCGGAAGAAGAGCTTACGGATATCGCGAGCTATCTTGTTTCCATTTCGCCGGACATTCCATGGCATGTTACAGCCTTCCACCAGGATTATAAGATGACCGACCATGAGAATACAAATGTTGATTCACTCCTTCGCGCCAGGGGAATTGGTTACAAAGCAGGATTGCACTTTGTGTATGCTGGAAATAGACCGGGTGAAGTAGGGGATTCTGAAAACACTTTTTGTCCATCCTGCAATGCAACGCTAGTTGAACGCTGGGGATTTCGAGTCCGTTCTAACAACATCGCAGACGGGAAATGCTTTAAATGTGGAAAGGAGATTGCTGGTCGTTGGCGATGATCTTCTCTCCAGTGGAACTATGTCGACATTAGAGTTGTTTCAATAACATTTGGCATCATTCCTTATCTCTGGCTTAGCCACCCATTGCTTGTCCATGGAGTATCTCTTGGAAGAAGATGAGCCAATTAATCCACTGCATACTATCACCCTAGCTCGAAGGAGTCTCATATGACTGAAAAGGAAATGCTTATTAACACATGGAATAATGAATTCAAGACGACGATGCGTGTGTTCAAAGCGTACCCTGCCGATAAGCTGGATTTACGGCCTGCCGAAAAATCGCGAACAGCCCGTGAGCTTGCGTGGGTTATGTGCGCTGACGAGATGATGATGACGGGAGCAATTGCAGGGGAAATTGATTTTGCACCCGGACCGCCTCCACCGCCGACTCTTGAGGAATTGATGTCGGTATATGAAGGAGTCCATAAATCGAATATGCGCAAACTGAAGAAACTTACTCCGGCACAATTTAAACGAAAAGTAAAGTTCCCCGTTGCACCGCGTAAAATGGGGGATGTCCCGGCGAACAATCTTTTTTGGCTCACAGTTTTTGACCATGTTCACCATCGCGGACAATTTTCCGTCTATTTACGAATTGCGGGAGGGAAGCTGCCGTCAATTTACGGCCCCACTGCTGACGAACCATGGAATTGATCGAAGGAACGCGCGTTTATGAAGAATTCAGCCCCCCAAAAAACGACACTAAAAACGAAAGTAATAAAACAAAAAGTTGTTATTCCGGCCTCGCCTTCAGAAGTGTATGACGTTTTTATAGATTCCCGAAAGCACTCTGCGTTCACGGGCGGAAAAGCAACGTGCAACCCAAAGGTGGGCGGGAAAATTTCAGCATGGGATGGATATATCAGCGGAAAGAACCTAAAGCTTGTTGTGGGAAAACGAATTCAGCAGGAATGGATTACCACCAACTGGATTGATGGGTACCCCGCCTCAATACTCGACTTGTCGTTTACGAAGAAGGGAACTGGAACAGAGTTGACGATGATCCATTCCAATGTTCCTGCTGCTTTGGCCTCTTCATTTGCTGCGGGTTGGAAAGATCATTACTGGACTCTTTTAAAAAAATATTTTCAAGAAAAGAAACCAGAATAGGGTTTACGCAAATCAATCCTCGTCAAAGAGGCAATCCTTCTTCTTCGGATTGCCTCTCTTTTTTTGTAGACCGGCGATGCAGCATTCACGGCTATCCTACGCTTTGAATGGCTGGTTTGACTTTCTATCTTCCAGTTGGTAGTTTATTACAGTTTTACGCGGGGATAGAAAATGCTGAGGAGTCCCTCGATCCGCCAAATCGGATCCGGAAACCGAGAATGAAAGATGCGCGCGCTATTCTGAAAAGATTAAGATCTTTGAGGAACGAAAGAAACCGTGCAGGCATGGCGCGGTTTGGGATTGAAACAAAAAATGCGTATGGCATTTCAATTCCTGACCTTCGGGAACTCGCAAAAGAAATTGGGATGAATCACCGACTGGCCTTGAAATTATGGGATAGTGGGATTCATGAAGCCATGTTGCTGGCGTGTTTTATCGATGACCCGGATAAAGTTACACAGCTGCAAATGGAACAATGGGCGAAAGATTTTAACTCATGGGATATCTGTGATCAATGCTGTGGAAATCTGTTCGATAGAACGAAATATGCTCGCAAAAAAGCACTTCAATGGAGCAGACGGAATGAAGAGTTCGTAAAACGTGCCGGATTTGTTCTGATGGCAGCGTTATCGGTTCACGACAAGCATGCGGGCGATTCTGAGTTCGTGAAGTTCTTGCCGTTCATTCAGAAAGAAAGCTCTGATGAAAGAAATTTTGTGAGAAAAGCTGTCAACTGGGCTTTACGACAAATCGGAAAACGAAATAGGTTCTTGAACAAAAAAGCTATTGAAACAGCGAAGAAAATCGCGCACGCTGACTCGCAAACGGCTAAATGGATCGCTTCAGATGCGTTACGGGAATTGACGAACGATAAAATTCAAAAGCGGTTGAAATAATTCTGCTGTAATGATCTGTGCAAGGCGGCAAATAGAGCATAGTCCAACAAGAACAGCCATGATAAAGAAAGCCAATACAACAATATCGCTATCCCACCTTCGAAAGGAATATACTCTTGCTGGATTAACGGAAAGCGATCTTGAGGCGAGTCCTATTGAACAATTTAAGAAGTGGTTTATGCAATCGGTAGATGCGAAACTTTTGGAGCCAACCGCGATGACGCTAGCGACAGCGACAAAAGCTGGAAAGCCTTCTGCGCGGATTGTGTTGCTAAAGAAATTCGATGAACAAGGATTTGTTTTCTTTTCCAATTACAATAGCCGGAAAGGAAGGGACTTGTCTGAAAATCCGTTCGCAGCACTGGTGTTCCATTGGATTGGCCTTGAACGTCAGGTTCGCATTATTGGATCTGTCTCGAAGGTGTCGCGGGCAGAATCCGGGAATATTTTCGCACGCGCCCGATGGGAAGTCAGCGTGCTGCATGGGCATCGAAGCAGAGCGAGGTCATCGCGAGCCGAAAAGCCCTCGAAAAACGAATCGACGAATTAATGATTGAATACCGGAACGAAGAAGTTCCGCTGCCGCCGTATTGGGGAGGCTACAGAGTCGCCCCCACAGAAATCGAATTCTGGCAGGGAAGGCCGGGCCGATTGCACGACAGGCTGCGCTATTCCCTCAAGAAAAATAAAACCTGGAAGATTGAACGACTTTCTCCGTAAAAGGAACGGAAGCCGAGGAGACCGGAGACAGGAAACAGAATTGAGGAGAATACTTGTGTGCTGCAAATGTGATGCTACAAAATACTGAAACCTCTTAATAATTTTTCAACGGACATTCTATTGCCTTCTACTGATTTTGAACTAGCGATTATTGGGGCCGGGGTTGTAGGTCTGGCCATTGCCGCACGATTGTCGGAACGGCATCATAACATTGTCGTCCTCGAAAAAAATGAAAAATACGGGATGGAAACTTCCAGCCGAAACAGCGAGGTAATTCACGCAGGAATTTATTACAAACCTGGAAGCCTCAAGGCAACGTTGTGCGTTGAAGGCCGCGAAGAGCTTTACAATCTCTGTAAGACGCATGGAATTCCTCACACTCAAATCACAAAGATCATCAGTGCCGGCTCGCCGGAAGAGCTGCCGAAGTTAGAAGAAATTTTCAACAACGCAACGAAAAATGGAGTTGAGTTGCGGATGCTCGATGCTCGTGAGACGCAACGTCTGGAACCTAATATAAGAACCTGCGGTTCGCTATTTTCACCGCGCACAGGAATCATCAGTGCCCACAGTTTGATGGATTATTTTTTTCACAGCGCAGAAAACCGCGGCGCAACTCTTCAGCACAAATGCGAAGTCGTCGAAATCGAAATCATAAATCGGGTGAATATGTCATCACAATAAATGAATCTGGTGCAGCCGCAAAATTCTCGGCTGAGAAAGTGATCAACGCCGCAGGTTTGTTTTCGGATCGGATAGCTGCAATGGCGGGGATTGACATCGACAAAGCAGGTTACCGTCTGCGGTATTGCAAAGGATCCTATTTTAGCATCTCCCCTGCAAAAGCAAAATTAATTTCTCGGCTTGTCTATCCTGTTCCAACGAAAGACAGCCTTGGTGTTCATGCGCTCCTTGACCTCGGCGGAAGATTGAGATTCGGCCCGGATGTAGAATACCTTGCTCAAAATGAGTTGGACTACTCGGTTTCAGATGAGAAACGAAACCTCTTTTTGCAGTCTATTCAAAAAATACTTCCGACAGTTCACGATGAGGACATTAGCCCGGACATGTGTGGGATACGCCCAAAGCTTCAATTTGAAAACGGCTTGGCTCAGGATTTCATCATCGTTCACGAAAAAGACAGAGGATTTGAAGGGTTCGTTAATTTAATAGGCATAGAATCTCCGGGACTCACCGCTTCTCCGGCCATTGCCCGTTACGTAGAGAACATGCTTTTTCCTTGACCCCTCTTCTCTGAGAAAGGGTGGCCAGACGGAACAAGTGATGCCATCATTTTGTCAATAGATTTTCGATTGCTCATCGGTAGGACGACACTCCAAAGTCAAAAGTGATGGCATCACTCTTCAAATCGAACCAGTTCCTTCGTTGACTTGCCCTCGTAAATTCCGTATCTTTGTAGCACGTGAGATTTACTTTAGAGAAAACAGAATCGTCGGCACGAGCGGGCAACATCGTAACTGACCACGGCGTCATTGAAACGCCAATTTTTATGCCCGTGGGCACCCAAGGAAGCGTTAAAGCGCTTGAACAGCGCGAATTCGAAGAGCTAGGCGCCCAGATTATTCTCGGAAATACCTACCATTTGTATCTGAGGCCAGGGATAAATGTCTTAACGGCAATGGGCGGCCTTCACAGCTTTATGAATTGGAAGAAGCCGATTCTCTCCGACAGCGGCGGGTATCAGGTATTCAGCCTTTCAGAGCTGAGGAAAATTTCTGAAGAAGGCGTAATTTTTAAGTCTCATCTTGACGGCTCGACTCACTTTTTTACTCCTGAAAAAGTCGTTGAAATCCAGCGGGCCATCGGTTCGGATATTATCATGGTGCTGGATGAATGCACACCGTATCCGTGCGATCGGGAGTATGCAAGACGCTCGAACCAGCTGACAGTTCGATGGGCAAAAAAATGTCAGGAAGCATTGAAGAATCAGCCGCCGCTGTACGGACACCAGCAATCCTTGTTTGGAATAATGCAAGGAAGCACGTACAGAGATGTTCGGACTGAAAGTGCCAGTGCACTAATGGCAATGGATTTTGACGGCTATGCAATCGGTGGGTTAGCGGTGGGAGAACCGATTGAGACGATGTATGAGTTTGCGGAATTCAGCGCCTCTCTCTTGCCGCCGGATAAACCGCGATATCTGATGGGCGTGGGAACTCCGGAGAATCTCCTCGAATGTATAGATCGGGGGGTAGACATGTTTGATTGCGTCATTCCTACACGGAACGGCAGAAATGCGACGATGTTTACGCGTCAGGGAAAATTAAATATGACGAATGCGCAATTCAAAACTGATAGGGACCCCGTGGACGCAGAGTGCTCTTGTTATTGCTGCAGGAATTTTTCGCGCGCATATATCCGGCATCTGTTCCATGCGAAGGAAATTTTTGCATTACAACTGGCATCACTCCACAATCTTTCCTTTTATTTATGGCTGGTAAAAGAAGCACGTCGGCATATTCTTAGCAGTGATTTTTCGCTTTGGAAAAAAGAATTTCTTTTTCGTTTGCAATCGGATATCGTTCGCACATAAATCACTAACTCACGTTACGCATGGGTAAGGTTTCCACTAGTTCACGAAGTGCACGAAGAGAACTTATAGCAGCAGATTCTTTTGCTAAAGAGACCTTTATGAAAGAACGTATTGCATCTTATGGGACGAGTCTAAACCCTCGTGTTTTTTCGTGCTCATTGTGGAGAATTCAATGTTTTGCGTAACATCCGTCAGTAACTAATTTCAAATTTATCTATCGGAGAATTTTCGTATGAAGTCATTATTACTCGCAATGGCGCCATCCCAGGGAGGACAGGGCGGAGGGGATTTCACAACCACAATTTTAATGTTTGCAGTGATCATCGGAATTTTCTATTTCATGATCATGCGTCCCCAGCAAAAGAGGCAAAAAGAGCGGCAGAAGCTTCTCGAATCTATGAAGAAGGGTGACAAAGTTGTCACGGCAGGAGGCCTTCACGGCACGATTATGGGTATTGAGGATAAGACTCTTTTGCTCCAAATTGCGGACAACGTGAAAGTAAAAGTCGAACGAAGTTCCATTTCTGTCGTGAACAAAGTAGGCGAAATTGAAGCTCCGAGCACATAATTGAAAATAGGTGTATGAGCAAATTCAATTCAGTTGAAGAAGCAATCGCCGACCTCAAGGACGGGAACGTCATCATTGTCGTTGACGATGAAGACCGGGAGAATGAAGGCGACTTCGTTGTTGCGGCTCAATTTATCACTCCCGAAATCATAAATTTTTTCACGAAGGCCGGGCGCGGAATTCTGTGTACTCCAATTACCGGCGATCGCGCGAGAGATCTCGGGCTCGATCTGATGGTGGATTCGAATACATCACTTCACGAAACCCCGTTCACGGTCTCAATTGATTACATCCATGGTACGACAACCGGCGTGTCTGCCGCGGACCGCGCTGCGACGGTAAAGTCACTGGTCGATCCCGCAACGAAACCTAGCGACTTGGCTCGGCCCGGGCATATCTTTCCGCTGAAATCCTCTCCAGGGGGCGTTCTTCGCCGGGCAGGACATACGGAAGCGGTCACCGACTTATGTATCCTTGCAGGATTGCATCCGGTTGGCGCATTAGTTGAGATCATGAACGACGATGGAACCATGGCGCGTGTTCCTCAGCTGGAACACATCGCGAAATCTCACGGTCTTAAAATGATCACCGTGAAATCAGTGATCGAGTACCGGATGCACCGCGAAAAACTAGTTTCTCGCGTTGTCAGCACTACGCTGCCGACACGGTACGGCACTTTTCTTGTGCATATGTACAAGTCGGAAACCGACCAGAAAGAGCACATTGCCCTCGTCAAAGGTACAATCGATGATACAAAGCCGACGCTTGTCCGGGTTCACTCGGAATGCTTGACCGGCGATGTTTTCGGTTCTTTGCGCTGCGATTGCAGCGATCAGTTGATTTCAGCTATGAAAATGGTCGAGAAAGAGGGGAACGGCGTTGTTTTGTATATGCGCCAGGAGGGACGCGGCATCGGCCTTATGAACAAGTTAAAAGCGTATAAACTTCAAGACGAAGGGAAGGACACGGTTGAAGCGAACGAAGCCTTGGGTTTTCGCGCAGACCTAAGAGATTACGGAATTGGTGCACAAATCCTTCGGGACATAGGAGTGACAAGAATGCGCCTCATGACGAACAATCCCAAAAAAGTGGTGGGTCTAGATGCTTACGGATTGACCATCGTTGAGCGTGTTCCGCTTGAGATTGCCGCAAATTCAAATAATGAGCGCTATCTAAAAACAAAGAGGGATAAACTAGGACACCTTATCCTGATAGGCCAGGCGGGGAAGCCATAATGAGTCCGCGTAAAATGGTTCTGTAGTTTTTTTTCTTGCATCTAGCAGGAATTTCGTCTACATTTGTGAAGAGAGATTCACTAGCCATTGTTCATCCGAACGATGGCTTTTATTTTTACCCCATTCAACGATGTTTGATTCTTCGGGACGTGATTATGAGTGAAACGAATAACAACGGAGTTGTCTACCTGACGCGTGAGCGGCTGGTCGAATTGGAAAAAGAATTACGCCATCTGAAGGTGCACGAGCGTGCTGAAATTGCAGCCAAGATTGCTGAAGCACGGGGCCATGGAGACCTGAGCGAGAATGCAGAATATGATGCAGCGAAAGAAGCTCAACAACACCTTGAGTTGAAAATTGCAAAACTGGAACAGACGCTCGCCCGTGCGAGAATTATTGATAGCAAGGACCTTCCCAACGACAAAATCTACATACTCTCCAACGTTACTCTTAAAGATGTAAAAACAAAGAAAGTGTTGACCTACAAGCTTGTCTCTCCCGAAGAGGCCAACTTTGATGATAATAAAATCTCTGTTACGTCGCCGATAGGCAAAGGACTTATCGGTAAGAAGGTTAATGATGTTGTGAAAATAGCAGTTCCGGCAGGTGAATTATCGTATCAAATAATAGATATTTCTCGGTAGTGTTTCTTTCTTTGAAGTTGCGCTCGCTCACCCTCAGTTTGCTCCGTTTCTTTTCTCCATCAGCCAGTGACTCGCGTTTCGTAGTTGAAAAAAATCCAGGAAGAGCACGAAAATTCAGATTCGTCCTAGGAGATACAGAGCTTTCTTTCATAAAGAGAGACATCTGAAAAATTGCCTCCCGCCAAGCCGCAGAGGCGCGAAGATTCTGTTTTAGTACCAATTTGCGTCTTTGTGCGAGTCCGATTTGTTTTGGAATTATTCAGAAGCCTCAAAGAATTCATTAGCAGAAAATCAGCAGAAATACGCTCTCGTCGTGTCATTGGTGAACTTAGTGGTTATGCGTTATTTTGTGTAACATCGGACAGTAATTCAACATGCCGGTCAATCTCGAGCTAAAAGCGAAGATTACATCTCCCTCAAGGATATTGCGGACATTACAGAAAATGGGCAGGGCATCGGAATCGTTAATCCAAACGGATACCTATTTCCGGATTAAGAAAGGACGTTTGAAACTGCGCGAGTTTGGGGACGGGAAAGCTGAATTGATCTTTTATCACCGAAAAGAAAAGAAGGGGAGACGTTGGAGCAATTACAGCATCCTTAGCATCCCAAATATTAAGAAGACAAAGGAGTTTCTCAAGGGGGCGTTTGGTGTAGATGTCGTTGTAAGAAAGTCGAGACATGTCTATTACTATAGAGGGCAAGCTAGGATTCATCTCGATAGAATTAAGAAGCTTGGTATGTTCATTGAATTTGAGGTATTTCTCAAAAGAGATAGGAAAAAGGCAATACTTCTTTTTAATGAGCTCGTAGATCTCTTTGGAATAGAAAGGAAGAATATCATTCGCAGCTCGTACTCTGACCTCATCCGACGGTGATGTGAATTGCGAAAGCCTGGTTATCCATTGACCCGGCTGCTGAAGGCCCTGCGTCTCTGTGGAACCCTGTGAATCTTTGTGCCAGTCTGTTTAACAAAAGTTCGGTTTCACAGAGAAACACAGAGGTGGCACGAAGAGGCGCGGAGAAAAGTCTGAAGAGCTCATTGCTCGTTTGTTGGTCGAGAATTCTCTCTTATCTAAAGCCTCACCTCATGTTAAGGGCGTTTTTTCTTGACTTGAAGAGATTGAAAGGTTATATTTCTAAATCCAAAGCGGGAATAGCTCAGTTGGTAGAGCGCAACCTTGCCAAGGTTGATGTCGCGGGTTCGAGTCCCGTTTCCCGCTCTATTTGAGAATAGCAGTGTGTTCTCCTTTGATTATATGGTGATGTACCATTGTTGAAGTGGGTCGCCCTGCTTTTTTGGGGCGTTTTTTTTTATCACTTTGAACGATGTTTGGCGCCGTACCCAAGTGGTAAGGGAGAGGTCTGCAAAACCTTTATGCGACGGTTCGAATCCGCCCGGCGCCTCGAAAAGCTGAATTTGTTGGTTTATGCCGGGATTTGGTGGGGGTACATTTTAGGGAGGATTTTCATCCCTTCGCACATTTTTAGGCTGTGTCGAACGTCGAAAGGCCGTTCTGAGAGAAGAAAATACCATTGGCAGGGAGTTGTTACTGCCGGGGTGGCGGAATTGGTAGACGCACAGGACTTAAAATCCTGAGGGGCGCAAGCTCCGTGCCGGTTCAAGTCCGGCCCTCGGTACTCAGATTGACTGCAGATTAAGAAAAAAAATGCTCACCTTCGGTGGGCATTTTTAGTTTAAGAAATGCACTCTGCGGATGCCGACGTCCATTCTGTAACCTATGATTAGCTATAAATATCGTTATATTTTCCATCAGAGAAACTAATGTGGCGGCTAAGAAATCTATGGACAGGGAAAAAAGGAACCGCTTCCAGGACTGTCCCGTGTATACCGTATTCACAAAATACGGTGTAAAACGGCGGAA
>CAVQQJ010000005.1:0-6100 GCA_963714955.1 uncultured Bacteroidota bacterium
ACTTGATCCCTTTGAGATATTTCTTTGTTATCATCCGCGGAGTTTTTCTCAAAGGGGTTGGACTCAAAGAGCTTTGGGTCGAAAGCTCTCTCCTGCTCGGTTTTGGTCTTGTCATTTTGACAATGAGCATATTTCGGTTTCAAAAGAGAATCGCAAAATAAACTCCCTGTTTGTTGAAATTCGCTCAAGAAAGAGATTTTCAATTTACGTCAATCTCTTCCGATTAAGTTCTGTGCAAGTTTTAACGTGTTTTGCTATATTGAAAACGAATCAACCGGTGCAAACGAGACTCAAAAATATTTGCGTTACAGATAACGATGTTGAGAAATGCACATTTTTTTATTAGAGCGATTCTTCTTGTTTCGGGAATTTGCTGCACTCACCTAAGCGCACAGACGATTTCATGGTCGGAGATTGAAGGGCCCTATTCCGGTTCGATACAGGTGCTTACAATAGATCCATCGGGAAAAATGTTTGCTTCGACTTCCGCAGGGATGTACCGCTCATCCGATACAGGCAAAAGCTGGTTCGCGACGGGAATGAGTTTGGAATATGGCGCATCGTTTCTAGTTGCAGATTCGGCTGATGATGTTTATACCGGAAATGGGACAGAAGGACTGTATGAATCCACAGACGGAGGTATAGTATGGGCAAGATCGAACCTGAGTGGCGGGGCATACTCTGCGGTGATTCTTTCAGGAAATAGAGTTTGTTTAGGCGGATACCAAGTTGTTTCGATTTCCAGCGACGGCGGAAAAACATGGTCTGCATCTCAATTAACAACCGACCATGTGGACGTGCTATCAGTCGCTGAAGATAATTTAGGGAACATTTATGCAGGATTAGAAGGATTTCCAGGAACCGGATTAGATGGAGGCGTTTATATTTCTTCAGATAACGGCAAGACATGGAAGGTCCATGGAATGACGGGTTACTCGATTGTCTCAATAGCAGTGGACACAGAAGGAAAGGTTTTCACGGTAGCCATCGACATTAAGGGGAGACCATTCTTTCTTGCAGATACGGGCATAAATAGTCTAAGTTCGGGGAACCTAGTGACCTTGTATTCGAATAATCTTGGAGAAATAGTTGCAGTTACAGACATGGGCATCTTTGTTTATAATGGCTCTACTTCAAGCTGGAAAAGTGTCACACCTGCTATATCCTTAGCATCCATTACTTCGGCCATCTATAACCCCAATGGAACAAGTTACGCAGGAACGGCAGAGGACGGTGCTTTTTTCCTGAAAAATTCTTCATCAGCATGGGTGCAGTACGGCATTGTCCCAGCATCTGTCACGTCAATCGGTTTCGACGGTTCGGGCAATCTTTTTGCCGGTACCAACGATGGGATGTTTGAACAAAGTCCGGTAGGCTGGCTGAGAGTTAGCGACGGCTTAAGTCACTCGATTGTCTATCAGCTTTATTTCTCGGCTCCGAGCGAAAGACTCTATGCAGCGACCGAGGAAGGGCTTTCGTATTTACCTGCTGGCGGAAATTACTGGATTCCACTTACAAAGCAATGGACGTATGATTTTCTAGAGTCTCCCGACGGCGTTAAATACACCGGGACAAGCGGGGGAATACTCAAAGCCCTTGGGGGTGAAGATAGCTGGAGTTACATTCAGTCGGTCGGCATCCCCATTACAAGCATTTATTGCGTCGTCTTGGACACTTCAAAAGACCTATTTGCCGGGACATCATACAACGGCGTTTTCATAAGCACTGACGGCGGTTCATTTTGGTCGCAAACCGGCGTTTCTTCTCCATTCATCTTCTATTCAGTGATAACGATGGCGATAGATAGTAAGGGAAGAATATTTGCGGGGACCGATACGTCGGGTGCGTACTTTTCGGGCGATCTGGGCGTAAACTGGAACAGGATTCCATCAATAAGCGGAAAGGGTGTTACCTGCTTTCTTGTGAATAACCCCACGACATACTTCGCCGGGACTTCAGATAGCGGGGTTTTCGCATCGACAGATCACGGATTGAACTGGCACTCTGTAAATAACGGCCTGACGGAATCCAGCATCATCTCGCTCAACATCGATCAGCAAGGTGACCTGTATGCGGGAACAAGCAAAGGTTTGTTCAAGAGCACCGGCATCGTAACCCGTATCGATGAAAAGAACAGAGTTCCTACTTCGTTTTCCTTATTCCAGAATTATCCAAACCCTTTTAACCCGACGACAGTGATCAATTATCAATTATCAGTGAACAGTGATGTAACATTGAAAATCTATGATGTAGTGGGAAGGCTTGTGAATACATTAATAGAAGAACGTCAGACTGCGGGTGCTCATTCAATGACATTTAACGCGAGCAGCTTGTCGAGCGGCGTTTATTTCTATAGACTTGCTGCGGGAAGTTATGTGGAAACTAAAAAAATGATCCTTATCAAATGATTCTAAATTTGTCCATCCGGATTTCTCATAATGACACCATTGGTCGAAAAAGTTCCATGCAAGTTTTAACATGTTTTGCTATATTGAGAGTGAATCAATAGGTGCAAACGAGACTGAAAAATATTTGTTTTACAGATAACGATGTTGAGAAATACACCTTTTTTTATTAGAGTGATTCTTCTTGTTTCTGGAATTTGCTGCACTCAGTTAACCGCAAAGACGATTTCGTGGTCGAAGGAGGGGGGACCCTACGTCGGTTCGATACAGCTTCTCACGGTAGATCCGTCGGGAAACATTTTTGCGTTGACTTCCGGAGAGATGTGCCGTTCAACAGATGGAGGTGGAAGCTGGCAGGCGCTTGGATTGAGTTTTGAATATGGCGCAGCGTTTCTTGTCTCGGATTCGGCAAGTGATGTTTATATCGGGACTATCGCACAAGGGTTGTATGAATCCACCGACAAAGGCATAACATGGATCAAGTCGAGCCTGACCGGTGGCGCATACTCTGCGGCGGTTATCTCAGGGAACAGAATCTGTATTGGCGGCCTCCGGACAGCTTCGATCTCTAGTGACGGCGGAAAATCTTGGTCGCTCTCGCAAGTAACAACCGACACTCGGATATCTGTCTTATCGTTTGCCGAGGATAGTTCAGGGAACATTTACGCCGGCCTCCAAGCTTACTTTCCGCGTCCTCCCACGCCTTCATACGGTGGGGGAATTTATATCTCTTCCGACAGCGGCAAGACATGGGGATTTTTTGGTATGGAGACAACCACTGTTTCATCAATAGCGGTGAACAAAAGGGGTAAGGTTTTCATATTAGAGCCTCCTACCAACGCCACCGACCGCGGTATCGTCTGGTCATTACCTTCAAAAAGTAGCACGTGGTCCATTGACGAGTCGGGAATCCCGTATTGGGTGAACAGCATTCAAGCGTTATTTTCAGATAGCCTGGGAGAGGCGGCCGCCGTTACGGACATGGGCATTTTTGTTTATCATGATTCTACATTGAGTTGGAAAAGTGCCACACCCGAAATCTCTTTGGCATCCATCACATCAGCTTTCTACAGACCAAACGGAACAAGCTTTGCCGGAACCGCAGGAGAGGGCATATTTTTCCTGAGAAATTCTTCATCGGCATGGATTCAATGCGGCATTGACCCAATATCCGTCACATCAATCGGATTTGACAATTCACATAACCTTTTTGCCGGAACAGCGGATGGAGTTTTTGAGCAGCAGCCCGGGGTCGGCACGTGGCTGAGAACTAGCGATGGCTTAAGTCACTCGATTGTCTACCAGCTTTATTTCTCGGCTTCAAGCAAAAGACTCTATGCAGCGACCGAGGAAGGGCTTTCATATTTGCCTGCGGGCGGAAGTTACTGGATTCCTCTTACAAAGCAATGGACGTATGATTTTGTAGAGGCTCCTAGCGGCGTTAAATACACTGGTACAAGTGGAGGAATTGTCAGCTCGGCGGGCGATGAGGATATCTGGAACATCATGCAGCCGGTCGGCCTGCCGATCACCAACATTTATTGCGTCGCCCTGGACACTTCGAAAGACCTATTTGCCGGGACATCATACAACGGCGTTTTCATAAGCACCGACGGCGGTTCATTTTGGTCGCAAACCGGCGTCTCTTCTCCATTTATCTTCTATTCGGTGATAACGATGGCGATAAATAGTGAGGGAAGAATATTTGCGGGGACCGATACGTCGGGTGCTTACTCTTCGGACGATCTGGGCGTAAACTGGAACAGGATTCCATCAATAAGCGGAAAAGGTGTTACCTGCTTTCTTGTAAATAACCCAACGACATACTTCGCCGGGACTTCGGATAGCGGGGTTTTCGCATCGACAGATCACGGATTGAACTGGCACTCTGTTAATAACGGCCTGACAGAATCCAGCATCATGTCGCTCAACGTTGATCAGCAAGGTCACCTGTATGCGGGAACAAGCAAAGGTTTGTTCAAGAAGCACCGGCATCGGTAACCCGCGTCGACGAAAAGAACAGAGTTCCTTCTTCGTTTTCCTTATTTCAGAATTATCCAAACCCTTTTAACCCGACGACAGTGATCAATTATCAATTATCAGTGAACAGTGAAGTAACATTGAAAATCTATGATGTAGTGGGAAGGCTTGTGAATACATTAATAGAAGAACGTCAGACCGCGGGTGCTCATTCAGTTACATTTAACGCGAGCAGCTTGTCGAGCGGCATTTATTTCTATAGACTTGCTGCGGGAAGTTATGTGGAAACTAAAAAAATGATCCTTATCAAATGAAGTCAGGTTCTTTCCCATTTGAATTCGATATTTTTCAGGCTGAGGCATACTCCTCCGTGGTCCTGTTTCTTATTTCTCTCATATTGTTGAGCTGCAATAAACCGTTTCAGCCTGAAGTGGCATACACACCGGAGCTGAATGTATACTCGGTATTGTTTAGCGATGCCCACGGTATCTACGTCAGGGTAGGAGCCGTCACAGAAACATCATCGGGCGTGTCGGAAGCGATGCATGGTGCCTCGGTCACATTGATTGGAACCGGGCCGAACAATTCGCCAGTTGAAACCGTTACGTTGAGCGACACCACCGCACTTATTGATGGTATTTCAACTTCATTCTACTACGCACCTGCTCATATTCTCCCGGGGGGATCGTATTCGGTTTCTGTCACGCAGAATGGTTACCCGCCTGTTTTTGCCACCGCACAAATTCCTTCGGGGTACGCCACGATTCCCGATCAGAATACTTATTCTATTCTCCAAAACCCGAAGGATGTTAAAACGGATATCAATCTGGCAGTGAATGTTTCCGGGTCGGCAAGCGCAGGGTTTGTTCGAATGCTCGTCGAATGCCGGGGGCTGGACAGCATTGGTAACTTTGCCGTAAAGAGTTTTAATGTTCTCCCCGTAGATTCGTTGAACCCTTTCATCGAGCTGGGAGCTACGTCAATCCCTGTGAACGTTGACACAGCACGATATAAAAATGCATTCCATCTCGCGAGTGAATACGCCGACAGTCTGAGGCGTTCGCACCTCTATGTCGAGATTATCGTCACCCAAATAGACAACAATTTGTACAGGTTCTTCATTACTTCCAACAACTCGGCCAATCCTCTTCTCATGAGGACAGATAAGATTATCTTCAGTAATATTTTCAATAATGCGGGCACAGGTATTGTCGCGGGCGCATCTATCGACACGACAAGGATTTTTTTGTATTGAAAACACTCTGCTCCGTAACCATGCTGCTGCTCGCATCATCCCTTTTCGCACAGGAGAAGACTGTCACTATTACGGGTTCGGTCGTCGACAGCGCAAGCGGCGAGCGAATACCGTATGCAACGGTAACTGTCGTCGGTACCACCGTCGGCACAGTCGCTGATGTGAACGGCTATTTTATGCTTCGAAATGTCGCGCTTCATCAGACCAAAGTCCGTGCATACGCCCTCGGGTATCAGGGTAAAGAGTTTGGGGTGGCGGATAACGGCGACCAGCCCATCATCATAAATTTAAAAATTCCGGAATCTCCGATGACGATGGCGACGGTCGAGGTTATTGGAAAAACCCTTTCCGGAGACTGCAGGCGGACACAGTAATAACACCAGCTCAACTTCAAAATAATGTGGGAATCTTCAAGAATGATGTTGTTCAATACGTAACCCAGCTTCCTGGGGTCGTTACT
>CAVQQJ010000006.1:0-10808 GCA_963714955.1 uncultured Bacteroidota bacterium
CAGAACAAGCCCAATATGATGATTCCGTCCGGCTTTTCTTTATATCCAACGCTCCGCCAATGCTCGCGTCTCAATCCGTGTCCTCCTGCGAATGATAATAGCATTTAAAATTGTAAAAGCAATTGACGTGATGTAACAGGAAAAGATTAGCGGCACCACTGCCAATTCCGCCGTCACGGCAATGTAATTCGGATGACGCATAATCTTGTACGGGCCTTTCCTCAAAAGGGGATGACGCGGAGCAACGAGAACTTTGGTGTTCCAGTATATCCCGAGCGCGGCTATTGCCCAATAACGCAGGATTTGTGCGGCACAAAAAAACATGACAAGAATGATCCACCACTTATTCGTTGTGGTCTTAAGAATCAGCTTTTCAAGGATGAGCGAAACAAAGAACGACATGTGCATCCCGACAATGAAACGGTAACCGATTTTGTCGATTTCCACTGCACCGATGGTCTTCAGTTTTCTTTCGTGGCGCCTGGCAATATATAGTTCGAAGGTTCTCTGTGCCACTATGAAGAAGAGAAAAATCCCAAAGGCATTCAATTTGTTTGGAATAATACTAATTCTGAACTGAAGCCCGGACCGAGTGCAGAGATCAAACCGTAGTCGCGTGCATCATACTCGCGGCTTTCCATGAATTCTTTTAAAGCATAGAGGACAGTCGGCGAAGACATGTTGCCATGCTCGCGCAAAACTTTCCGGGAGAAGCGAAGTGCGTTGCTTCGTAATCCGAGCGCATTCTCATAAGCATCCATCACCTTCGGACCCCCGGGATGAACGACAAAATGCTTTATTTCTGATAAACCGATGCCTTTTTCTTTCGCAAGCTCCTCTATGTTTTGTCGAACACATTTGTGCACGATGGTCGGAATGTCTTTGCTGAAAATCACTTTCAAGCCGTTGTCCATTACGTCCCAGCCCATCACGTCCAACGAATTGTCAAAAATCGTCGAAAGAGAACTTAACAGATTAATACCGGTCGGATATCCGGGCAGCCGGTTATCCTTGGAAAGGGGATGTTCATCGCCTAGAATTACTGCGGCTGCTGCTCCGTCAGAGAATAACGAAGTGCCAACAAGATTGTTTTTACTGTAATCGTCTTTTTGGAAAGTCAGTCCACAAAGCTCGATAGCGATCAAGAGCACTGAATGGGATGGCATCGCCATGGTGTATTCGAGAGCACGGCTTAATCCTGCTGCTCCTGCGGCACATCCCAGCCCCCAAATTGGAGTTCGCTTTACGTGAGGATTGAACTTCATTGTATTGAACAGTCTCGCGTCTATGCTCGGCGTAGAAAGTCCCGTGCTCGAAATAAAAATAATATGGTGGATGTCTGATGGCTCCAAACCGGCTTCCTTGAGGCATTTCATGGAACATTCCTCTGCCAGCCGGACTGCGCTGCGGATATAAAGCCTGTTTCGTTCGGCAAAACCATGTTCTTTTCCATACCACGACCGATCTTCCGTAAAATGGCGCGACGCAATGGATGAGTTTTCAAACACGGCAATCAACCGATCCAAGTCATCGCGCCGTCGGGAGAAGAGCTCCTGTGCAAATTCGCGAACTTCCGCTTGCACGACTTTCGTCGGTGGTTCCGCCGTGGAGATCGATATTACCTTTGACATGATAGGATGCTGGTTCTTTCTTCTTTTTGTTATTAATCAAGACAAAAATCTAACATTTTAAGTTCCTTGGAAAATTTATGCTCCACATATTTTGCAAAATTAGACAAAATCGTTATTATATTAAGAACTTTTTGTTTGGTTCTTTCGCAGTAAGATGGGTTTGGTATTATTAATGTCAGAGAAATCGTCCGAAAAAGTCAATTGCAATGGTGAAATGAACATGAAGAATTATTGTTTCCTCTTTGGCCTGGTATTTATTCTCGGTTTTTCGCAGCCGCTTTTTGCTCAATCGGGGAACGGGCGTGTTCCGCAGTCTCTTGCAACGGTGCAGGCCCAACAGATTCCCGGGCCGCAAGTTGATCCGGCCACCGGCATAAACTCGGGCGACACGGCGTGGATGCTGGTCTCAACGGCACTCGTAATGCTGATGACTCCGGGGCTCGCTTTGTTCTATGGCGGAATGGTGAGGCGAAAGAATGTTCTCGGGACAATCATGCAGAGCTTTGTCGCGCTCGGTATCATAACAGTGCAGTGGATGCTGTGGGGATATTCTCTCGCTTTCGGTCCGGACATCGGACATTTGATAGGAAGCCTAAAATGGTTCGGATTAAATGGAGTGGGGTTGACGCCCAATCCTGATTACGCGCCGACCATTCCGCACCAGACTTACATGATATTCCAGATGATGTTCGCCGTGATCACGCCTGCATTGATCACAGGAGCTTTCGCGGAGAGATTCAAGTTTAAAACCTATCTCGTGTTCATTTTGTTATGGGCAACTTTTGTGTATGATCCGCTGGCGCATTGGGTTTGGGGAGCAGGTGGGTGGATAAAGAATCTCGGAGGATTGGATTTTGCAGGGGGCTTGGTTGTTCATATAAGCTCCGGCGTCTCGGCGCTTGCTGCAGCCATCATAATCGGAAAAAGGAGGGGCTATGGACAGGAGCCGATGCCCCCGCACAACATGACCATGACTTTGATCGGCGCAGCACTTCTATGGTTCGGCTGGTTCGGATTCAACGCAGGAAGCGCGGTTGCCTCCGGAACTCTTGCGACGTCGGCATTTGTCGCGACACATGTCTCCGCCTCGGCAGCTGCACTATCATGGATGTTTGCGGAATGGTACACGCGAGGGAAACCGACCGTACTCGGCGCGGCATCCGGCGCGGTAGCCGGGCTTGTCGCCATAACGCCGGCATCCGGTTTTGTCAGCCCACTTGGAGCGCTCGCGATAGGAATCATCGGGGGTGCAGTTTGTTTTGCGGGAATCAGGCTGAAGGAAAACTTCGGGTACGATGATTCGCTCGATACCGTTGGTGTTCATGGAGTCGGCGGAACGTGGGGAGCAATTGCCACAGGCCTGTTCGCTTCTAAACTCATCAATCCTGGTGGCAATGACGGTTTGTTTTTTGGCAATTTTTCGTTGATTTGGGTACAACTCTTAGCCGTGGCTGCAGCAAGCGCATATGCTTTTGCAATAACGTGGGTCATCCTGAAGATTCTCCAGAATACTATGGGCCTTCGAGTTTTCGGGGATGATGAGGTTGACGGACTTGATTTGTCCCAGCACGGAGAGAGCGGCTATGTATTTGAAGAGCTGTGAACAAGATTGATTGCAGTTAGTAAGTATAACGCCGAAATGGATCCTAGAATATTCAGCGGCTTAGCGAGACCGGCATATTTTCGTCTTGAAATCATTATTGATTGGATTCGTAAACATAAATATATTTAAGCGGAACAAAAAGAAGGAGTAGTTCGATGTTGCAGAAGGAATATCAGCGTGATATAGTCTGCGACGCATGCAACGGCACCCGTTTCATAGGTGTCACAAAAAGCGGTGATGGGTTTGACTTCATTGAGTGCGAAAAATGTCAAGGCACCGGTCACCTTTCCGAGGTCCAATATGGATTCTCAAAAGAGGAAGAAGAGGATTAGGGAGCAGAACGGTACCAGCTCAAGAGTTTGCGCGACAGGAGGACGTTTTCGGCGAGTGAGCCGAACGCTCAATCAATGCACGGCTGGCTAACCACTCAGGATTTCTTCGGAGTACCAGAAAATCTGCCTTGAAGCTGAACCGACATAGACCAGGTAATCTCCCTGCCGTGCTATCTTTACTTTGTTGTGAAGTTCACAAAGCGTAATAAGGATCAGGTCGTGCACTCGAGAAAAATTGTTTCCTGAATCAATGAGACCTAACATCGTTCAAATAACTCCGCATCTTGGGATTCCGCTTTCTGAGATACGGTTCCGAAGCTCGCGAAGCAGCGGGCCGGGCGGGCAAAACGTGAACAAGGTTGAATCACGCGTCGAGCTCATTTTCGATGTGGGCAGTTCTCGATGGTTCTCTAACGAACAGCGTCAGAGAATTTCTGTTGCGTTGAGAAATAAGATAGATGCAAACGGAATATTGCATTTAACCTCCCAGCAGTCGAGAAGCCAATGGGAAAACAAAGAGATGGTCATTGCAGAATTTGCCCGGCTGCTAACGATGGCGATCAAGCCAGCAAAGAAAAGAATTCGGACTCACCCATCAAAGGCCGTCAAGGAGAAACGTCTCAAGGAGAAAAAGCTGACTTCCGAGAAAAAACGGGAACGAAAAGGCATTACTCCAGAGTAGTTTGTGCGGCAGGGCAGGAAGGGCCAGCACGAGCCTCACACAAACCGAATCCATTACAGATTAGCCTAATTCGGAAAGCATAAGATCACCTGTTGGCGGCTGATCCGCACCCTGGTCAATCGAAGATAATGGTTCACAAATAGTCCTCCCTATTCTGGATGTTCCAGGGCATCTCGCCGCGTGCAAATCGCAGAATGTTATCGAGAGCTGTTTCCAAAGCCTTTAAATGAATTCCCTCCACCAAATACGAATTGTGAGGCGAGCCCAAAAAATTGTCAAGTTCGAAAAAGGGGAAATGCACTTCGAATTTCGGGTGATTGAAAGGCTCGATCCACCACGCTTCGATTCCAGCCTTGAAGTGCGGGTGCGTCTTGAGATGTTCGTACAGACCTCTCTCATCGACAAGCTCGCCGCGGGCGACGTTTACGAGGACGGCGTCGGGTTTCATCATCTCAAGTTCCAACCTGCCGATCAGTTTTTGAGCTCTCTTGTTCAGCGCAATCGAAAGCAAAATGAAGTCCGACTCACGAAGTACGAATGCCAAATCGGAAAGCGTTCCGATAAAATCGACCATCCCGTGAGTCGCGCCACTTTTATTTATGGCAAGTATTTTCATCCCGAAGCTTCTGGCGAGTTCCGCCACTCTTTTCCCGATCCCGCCGAAGCCGATTACACCAAGTGTTGAACCGTTTAGCATCTTATGGACAGTCTTCTGGTCGAAGGCACCACGGCTCAAGTCCCGGTGGAGTGGAAGGAAATTCCTCGCGAGAGCGAGCATCATCCCGATTGCATGTTCGGCAATAGGCTCGCTGTAGGCTCCCGAATTACTGCATATTATCGTGTTGGTTCTCAGCTTGTCATACGGAATTGTGTCAGCGCCGGCGAGGGTAATTTGGATGAGCTTGGTATTTTCAAGCAAATGAAATTCTTCCTCTCGAATATCACGCCGGATGTTCATTGCGAGCAAAATATCTGCCTGCGATAGTAGTCTGTTGCGATTCTTTTCATCTGCGCCATAAAGAAAATCTGTCTCAAGATCACCATCCATTCTCTTATGGATCAAATCAGTCATCTTTTCGTTGAGTCTTTGCGCTACAAGCAATCTCATACAGATTTCGTTTTCATCTGAGTCTGTTGAGAATATCGTGAATTTCGTCCAGGCTGTTTAGGATGAAAATGAAAGTCTCAATTCTCAGAGGAACTTCGGAAGTGATTTTTAGGCGTGCTGTTTTTGCAGTTTGAATTATGCCGTAGGTCGGCGAATGCTCCCAACTTTCCAGGTTAAACTTGTGGCGGAACTTTATAAGGGCGAACTCCTCTCCTTCGAGGACAAGGAAATTCCGTTCGGTCTCGACAACTTTAACCCCGGGTGCGAAATGAAACATCAACTCGATCTGGTGTTCTCCTGTACCGCTGAAGTTGTCTTCTAAAAGGAATGTGCGCTGTCTCTTGTTAAGAGTTATTTTTCGCCTGTGAATTACTGGCTGTGCAAGTCTTTCGTAAGCGCTGTGCTGCGCCTCGATAATGTCTTGTTCGTCATTCGATTTCCAATCCAGAAGTTTCGGCTTCGTGAAATCTTTCTTGATCGACCAGAGCCCTGAGAACTCCGCTGTTTCTTTCCCGTCTACTATGGCGGTGTTGTGTGAGTAGACCGACCTCAGTTTGTTGCGGAGCTTTTCATCGCAGGTATAACAATATGTCCCTCGATCCACGATGAACGGATGTTTTCCTGAAACCGTAAAGCTGAGAGTGTCGTTATGTCCGTGTCCACCCCTTCCGCGCTTTCCAATGTCGCCGAAATCGAACGAACAAAAATCCTTTTCGGTTTTCAGGAACGCAAAGCCGCCTTCCGGATAAATGGAGGATTTCACCGGATGGTCCGATCGTAACGAGGTGAATTTCTCGAAGCCTCCGGAGCCGAGGAGCAGAAGGGCAAGGCTGCTGTATCTGCCTGCCACTGTTTTGAAATCACCGTTTTCAAACAGGACTGCTCCTACCGAAAGAAGATCTCTGTGGTCGTTCGAGTTGGCGTTAGGCGCCATCCTGAAGATCCTTCCGTCGTCGGAGTCCCCGATTGCCGGCGCCATGCCATCGTGCATCGTAGCAGAAGCGATGAACTCAAACATTTTTTCGAGCCGGTCCTTGAAAACCTGCGCCAATTTGAATCCGTTGAGTTCGAGAAGAACGCACGCCGCAGTGAGCAATTCCACTACGAGGCACTGGTAGCTTATAGATTTTTCATAGTCGGTTCCATCTTCGATTACCTGGTTGAACATCTCTTTTTCAAGTTCGCGTTCTGCGAAGCGGGTCCACCTTTTTCCAATCCTGGTGTCATAGAAGAAGATGCCCAGATAAATAAGCGCGACGAGATTTGCGATATAGTGATTGCCGCTTCGCAGGGTTATTTCAAGATTGTGGCGAATGTAAACTCCATGATCGTAAAGAGAGCAAAGAAGTTTCAGCAGGAAATCATCATCGATCTTCTCGGAGCCGATGAAGTATAAGAAGCCGACAATGAGATTCATCGCGCGGATGGGGGCCTCCATGGGACTCGCCCAGTTGACGCCATAAGGAACGGGGTTGCTTTCGATCCAGTCGTTTACCAACTGCTTGAATTTTTCTGCATGAGCTTCGCTGCGGCTTACCCAGTATGCCTTGCCGAGCCAGAGCGCCTGATGAAATCTGCTGAGCTCCCAGGGAATTTTTATATCGGATTTGCCGCCCATGCCCAAAGGATCTATCTTCGTATAGAATGTGAGCGGCCACTTTTTCCCCGATTTGAAATCAAGATGCCAATCGATCTTCTCACCGAACGAAAACAGATCGGAGCCGAGCACCTTGTACTTGTTCTCATGAACCAAATCCGCATCATCCATGATGGAATCAAAACTATCGGTCGATGTCATCAGACTGACATAAAATTCCTTTCTGTTCAGGTCGCTTATAAAGAAGCGCCGGCGGAGACCCGCTTTGAATGTTTCGACAAAATCATGGCGGTTCTGTGAGGGGATGGAGAACTTTTCGAGAAGCTTAGCTTCAGAAATGGATTTCCCGATGAGTCTATATGTTTGTTTGCCGAGTATTCTCGCGGCGACCAGCTTACTCAGTTCGGTTACCGAAAATTCCATCAAAATGTCCTCGTTTGATCAGCCTGTTTCACCGGGATAAGTTGTTCCATCTAAAAAATATCCTCATTCCAGCTTAGTTGCAACTTGACTTTCAAATGGGCACTTGTTAATGTTGTACAGATTTGTGAAGAAGGAGATAGCGATGAAAGCCGCTTCATTGACCTTAGTGATTGTCCTTTCATTTTCGATGGTATCGTGTCTCAAGAATAGCGTGGTCGTACCGACTGGGCAGCAATCTCGGTCAAGTGTTTCGATCGGCTTGTCGCTTAAAGATGCACCGGCAGATGTGGCATCGATAGTCGGAATACTTTCGCGACAGGGATATGACACGTTGACGAAGAGTTTTACCGTCATTCCGGGTGATTCAGCGGAATGTGAGTTCGACAACCTTGCGGTTGGTAGCTGGCATCTTCAGGTGAATGCGTATAATGAGACGGACACTTTGAAATATTCGGGCAGCACGGATGTCAATGTGGTTGCGGGACAGACGACGCCAGTCAACCTTGTTCTGAGCGCTACGGGTTCGATCAGCGTCATCGTAACATGGAACAACCAGGACACAAGCAGCACGGACATGGCGCTGAAATTCGGTGGAGTCAACGGCAAAATTGATTTCTCAGCATCATCCGTTTTACAACTTCAGACGATGACAGTTGAATTGAGAGTATTGTTTGACACGCTGGTTGAGGATGAACCTATCCTGGTGTGGCAGGTTCCCGACGTGTATTACTATGCAGACGGTTTTGAGATTCCTTTCGAGAAGGGGTTGCTGTATTTCGAACTCACCCAGAACTCCTCGTATGGCATAGGTCCGTCATGTTCGTTCACGCCGACATTGCACAGATGGGTGAATATTGCTTGCACTTACGATGGAAGCTCGATAAAGATTTACATCGACGGTAGTTTAGCCGTACAAGAAGCTTATAATACCCCGGTTTACTACGACAACAACCTCGGCTTCTGCTTGGGCTACGCCTATAATTCGTATTTTGGTGGACCCCATTATTTCAAAGGTGCAATGGATGAACTTCGAATCTGGAACTATGCTCGGACTCAAGAGATGATTGATTCTTCAATGAACAGCAAGTTGACGGGAAGCGAACCGGGTCTCGTTGGTTACTGGGACTTCAATCAGAATTCATCCGATACTTACGCAATAGATCGAACTGGCAACGGCAATGACGGAGTGCTGGTAGGTGGGATTCAATTCGTGCCGGTAAGTTCTCTGGACGTAACAACGGGAATTGACAAACTCCATCGCTGACGTACTCTTTCAGAATTCTGCGAACAGTTGCAGTGACAGAAAGAAAGAGGATGTCCAACCTTCTCAAAGACGGAGGGGCGGGGGGCGGTCCTAATCAATCTGGTCCGCACGGCGAAGAAGAATCCGGAATGAGAGGGGTCGAATCGTGACCCGGCAATCGCCTTCAGCCGCGCCGGGTCAAATTTGCCGCGAAGCTAAATCTGCAATCATTTGATTATCGCCATCTTCTTCGTAAACATTTTCCCGCCGGCATCGAGTAAGTAAAAATATACACCCGAAGAAAATTTGCCTGCATCGAAGGTCACGCTGTAGTATCCTGCATTTTGTGTTTGATTGACCAGCGTTGTGACTTCTCTTCCAAGGACATCATAAATCTTCAAGGTAACGTGGCTGAATCTCGGCAATTGATAATTGATTACCGTGGTCGGATTGAATGGGTTCGGATAATTTTGATTCAACCCGAAGGATTCAGGAATTGCACTCCCGATCTGTTTTACGCCGGCAACGACACTGTCGGTTCCTCCGGCTTCAAGGTATCTTGCCTCGAACTCCTGCAAATATAGATTGGCGATGCGAGAGCTGTGGATGATCAACGTATTCTCGTTGTTTGCAGTTTCCGCCGACGTCAACCAGTTGTGCGAACCGGTAATCACGATTTCATCGGCTTTTGAATTTTCCGCATCGATTACCGCGTACTTGTGATGGAGGAGGCCGCTTCCGAGCGCAGCACCCTTCAGGTGGACGTCGATTCCGTTTGTCTGTAAGAAACTAAACTGGTTACCGCTGTCGGTGTTGTTGTCCATTACGACTCTGACTTTGTCACCCGCGGCTTTCTTCAAAACAAGTTCTCCTGCCAAGTCGGCACGGGTAAAAGTCAGCATGCAAATGTTGATCGAGCTTGTTGCCAGGCTGAGGGTTTCGAAAATATGCAGCGTGGTTTGGTCCGAGGGGCTGAAATAGAGCTCCACGGGCGTTCCTTCGATATTGAATTTATGCGGAGTGTTGTCAGTCTTTCTTGCACCGAAGCGCGATTGGCTCGCGTCCGGTGTGTCAGTCGAACTTCCCCACATCTCGTTGAACTCCATTGTATATGCGTTAGCCAACGCTTTGTCCTGTATCTCGATCGAGTTCTGTGCATCGTCGTTGTCGCCGGGGTCGGTGGCGTTCCATGATCCTGTCCAGACCCAATCGTCGGTAAACGAGCTCGTATCGCGGAAATCGAATATGGCAAACTTATTGTGCATCAGACCGTTTCCGTCATTGATCGGGTCGAAAGTATCGGTGATGAACGGCACGTTGTTTCTCATCGTGGTCATCGGCACTGTGCCGGAATTATCATTTTCGACGATCATCCTGATCTTTACTCCGTGCGTTTTCGCATTCAGTAAGTGTGTCGCGATGGTACTGCCGACGGTTCCACTGAAACTATACAGCGCGAGATCGATCGAATGCTTTGCTGAGTCAATCCTTGCGAGAAACTTGTTCACAATATCCACAGTCTGGGCCTTCTCACCGCGGGCGACGGAAATATCCACCGACTTATTGAAATAAACGTCCATTGTGCCGGTTGTGCCGGAAGGGGACTCTGTGCTGAAGATTGCGTCGCCGGTTTGATTCGCGCCGGACGTATCGCTTGCAACTGCCTGATAGTGGTACACCGTAGCCGGCGAAAGGCCGCCTAAGGCAACAGCGTGCACTGTGTCGGGCGACGTGATAACGACTGAATCTGTGTAAGTAGAACTGGCGCCGTACCTGACCACGGCTCCGGAAGGCGAGACGGTCTTGAAGTAGATCGTAACCGAATCGGGTCTGATATTTTCTTCCGTCGGGAGCTCGACGAAAGCCGGACCTGCACTTGTAATAATGTCCGATTGTGTTCTGGCGTTGACCTCGTAGTCGGCAGTATAAGGAGGAGCCAATGTCGCATTTGTACCGGGTTTGTATTGCTTGAGAATTCCAATGATGTCGAACGTGCCTGCCGGCGCAATGAGCGAGGTGGGGATATATCCTCCAGTGGTGCCGGTGATATCGGTAATTGTTGTGTTTGCGGCACTATAGGTCACACCGTTTACCCTGACAAGTCGCCCTTCGTTTGGCTCAGTGTAATCGTCATTGAAGGTTTGATTCACATCCGCGCAGGTCAGGAGAAGCGGCTCCGGCAGCGGGAT
>CAVQQJ010000007.1:0-129485 GCA_963714955.1 uncultured Bacteroidota bacterium
TCACTTTGTTGACCCGAAGCCGAGTTACATTCTGAAAACTCGCGCACGCCTAGACGTTCGTGACCGTCGGCCTTGACCTGGAAACCGGCTGGGTGCCTCCGCTGTTGAACAGCGCGCGCAATTCAAAAATTCAAAAAGGAGGAGACGGGTAGGGGGCCATGTATCGGCTCAAACGCTCCCCCTTCTTCAAGTTCCGACAAGCCTCAATAGAGGAGAGGGCGGACATCCACAGTTACGGCAACCCGCATTACTGGCTCGACCCGGCGAACGGAAAAATCATCGCACAAAATATTTATAATGGTCTTGTCCGTCTCGACCCGGACCATCGCGACGAATTCGCGGCAAACCTCCAACACTTTGACGAAACGATAGATGCAAAAATCAAGGAATGGACTGCCAAGGCCAGCGTATTCAAAAACATGAAAGTGATCGTCTACCACAACGAATGGCCCTATTTTGAAAAACGGTTCGGCATCGTTATTGCTGACTACCTTGAACCGAAGCCCGGCATCCCGCCTACGCCGTCACAGTTGGCAAAAGTGATCGGTGAAATGAAACGGGATAATATCAAAATTATCATCAATTCACCGTACTTCACTTCCGATGCAGCGGACCTTGTCGCACGCAATTCGGGGGGAAAGGTCGTTACGCTCGCAACGTCTGTCGGCGCAAACGATAAAGTCAAAACGTATATCGACCTTTTCGACTACGACGTCGCATTGCTTGTCGCAGCTGTTCAATAACTACACTTGACGATCAATAGAAGGAGAACACAATGTTTGATATGTTTACGCAGGATTTCATTTTCAATGCGTTGAAAGTGAGTATCATCATGGGGCTGTTGCTGTCATACTTGGGCGTTCATGTCGTCGGACGGGGAATCGTCTTCGTCGACCTCGCCCTCGGGCAAATTTCAATGCTCGGCGTCGCTGTCGCAAATTATTTCGAGAAAGATCCGACGATCATTTCAATCATCTTCACGATGGTCGGCGCATTTCTTTTATCCTTCATAAAAATCAAAGACAAACGCTTGAAGCAGGAAGCGATCATCGGCATCGTGTATGCCGTCGCTTCCGCCGTGACAGTTCTTTTCATCTCAAAAGCTCCCCACGGTGAATCTGATATTTCTGAAGTACTTTTCGGCAGCGTCTTTACCGTTACGACTGGACAGATTGTTACAATGGCGGTTGTATTCGGCATTATCGGAATCACGCACCTCATCTTCCGGAAAAAGTTTTTTGAGCTGACTGAAAAATTTGAAAATCACGAGATTGAAGATATCGGTGTGTTCAATCTTTGGAATTTTCTTTTTTATCTTTCCATTGGATTATCGATCGTGCTTGCTGTGAGAATTGCGGGAGTCATTCCTGTTTTCTCATACCTCATCATTCCCCCCGTTTCTGCAATCCTT
This sequence comes from uncultured Bacteroidota bacterium, assembly GCA_963714955.1. GTDB lineage: Bacteria > Bacteroidota > Ignavibacteria > Kryptoniales > JAKASW01 > JAKASW01. The sequence goes on from CAVQQJ010000007.1 coordinate 1,412, forward strand.
CTTACGCGGAAGCGGTCAGCAGCCGTGATTGTTGCCCTTACCGTAAGCGTGCTCGGAAGCTTCTTGGGCCTTTACTTCTCGACACATTTTGATTTTCCGGCGGGGTCGGCAGTCGTGGCAATTTTAGGAGGGCTATTTTTGGTCGTAGTAATTATTCGCTCCATTAAAAGCGGCGTCGTCGCAAGAAAAGGGAACTTTTGACCAGTTCGAAGTGTCTAAACCATTATACTATTGTGCCAGACGCTTTTTCTGATGATTTGCGGTTCATGACGATATTCGATATGATGTTGTATCCCCAATGAACAAATTTACGAGCAACAAGTCGATTATTTTTCTTGCCGTCTCCTGGCTGTTCATCGTCGCGCTGTTCGCGGACGGGGCCAACCTCGATGACTTGATTCCGGGAACGATCGTTGTCCACTCAGACGAGGACAACGACACGCAAACCGATTACGATTTGCTGGTGAATGTTCCCAACGATATTCCGGTTCATGCGCATTCACTTCCGCAGCATCCCCAGAAGCAGGAGACACCGCAGCCAACAACCACACTTCGAATCATATACGACCAAGACAGCGATTCGCTCGCTGCCAACCCCGTCTTAGCATCTGAATCATCCGTGATGCTTCCACCGGAAACTCAGGTCGCCATTGAATCCGTAATCCCGACGTATTCCCTTTATCTCCGCAATCGTACACTCCTGATTTAACCCCTCCATCGCCATATAACTCCGGCCAGCAAGGAGCGCATTCTCAAGCTCCGCTCTGACCGCTATACCCAAATTGTGTTGAATTGTTTTCTCCCGCACGAAGAATTCCGATTTTTTTTGAAATTCTTCGATCGGGACTATTTGAATACTGCTATTACGCCTGGCTCCTAGTCTTGTTCGGAACAGCTTTGCGGAGATCTCCAGTGTACATACTCGTATTCATTGTCTTTATTTGTATCACTCCTTATGCGTTTGATGAAACAAAATATTGGCGTGTTTGCGCTCGCTTATGCGGGTTAGCCACGGTTGCGGAGATTTTGGTACATAGAACAGCATAATGCTCAAAATTTATTAAGGTGTTCTCTATGAGAAGCGCAAGTATCGCAATGCTGATCCTATCCTGTTCATTCTCGACATTTTGCGGCAACCCTGCGTTGATAGGAAATTTGCGACTGGATTTACTGGCTTCGGCAAACGATTCAATGATCACATCGGGTGAAATGCCAAAAACGGTGATGGAAAAGAAGAATCCGCTTGTTACCGGATTATATTCCCTCGTTATCCCCGGCGCAGGCGAATTCACTACCGAGAATTATACAAAGTCTGCAATCTTTCTCTCAGTCGAAGCACTCTTGGTTGCTGCAACTGTTATCTACAATAACAAGAGCAATAATCAATTCAATGTTTTTGAAAATTATGCGAATGCAAATTGGAGCATCGATAGGTATGCAGAATGGATTAACAATCACGGTTCCGATTACCAGTCCGGTTCCGGGCCTGGAAACGGAAATATCACTATTTATCCTAATCCTACTCTGCAGCAGTATGCTACGATGATTTCGCAGATTAATGCATGGGAGAGCGCGATTCATAGCGAGGGCTTTTCACACGAACTTCCGAATTATGATCCGACGTCTTGGACTAACGGAGAGTCATGGTATGAGCTCATTGGTAAGTATGTTCAATTCAAATATGGATGGTCTTCGTATCCCTCAAATGGCGTACAGGTCATCAATGGTGTACCCATTGCTATCCCGGAATCAGACGGTGGAAATTATTTCAACGCTCCTGCGCCGACTAATTGGTTAACTCAACAAGTAAATTATATGAAAAGCCGGCAGCTGGCGAACGATTACTATACTTATGCACAAACAATGATCAAGCTTCTGGTAGTAAATCATCTCGTCAGCGCATTTGATGCTTTTCTTTCTGCAAAGTGGTATAACAAAGGGATTTCAAGTTCCGTTGGGATGAGAACAATAAATAGCGGCAGCGTGGTTACACTGGTACCGTCGTTAGATATTAAAATTGGATTCTGATATGATCACGAAAAAATGTTTCACTTAATTTCTTTATTTGCATCACTAAAGGCTTAGACATTTTATGATGAGATCACTCAAGTTCACTGGCTGTCTTTTCCTGGCCGCACAGGTTTTTAGCCTGGCCCAGGCGCCCGCAGCCCGGACCGATACCGTTGCGATCACTCTTCAACACGCTGAAGAGCGATTTTTAAAAAATAATCTGCAGCTGCTGGCCGCTCGTTTCAACATCGATGCCGCGAAGGCAGCGGTGGATCAGGCAGAACTCTGGAACAATCCAAATATTTCAATCGAACAAAATGCCTACAACAAATTCACGAGACGGTATTTCGACGTCACCAAAACCGGAAACACGGATATTCAGCTGCAGCAATTGATTCTTCTGGCCGGAAAGCGCGACAAACAGATCCGGCTGGCAGAGATCAATTCGCAGATCGCCGAGAATTCTTTTTACGATCTACTCCGGGCGCTGAAGTTTGAACTCCGTACGAATTTTTTCGACCTCTATTTTCTGCAGCAATCGCTCGCGTTTTACAACGAGACGATACCCAACGTGAGGAAGACCGTCGCGGCCACTGAGGTCATCTACCAGAAACGCTCGATTCTCCTTTCGGAAGTTTTGCGTCTAAAATCGCTACTATTCTCTCTTGAAAACGAGAGACTGGGCTTGCTGAACCAGGTGTCGGAAATCGAAAACGGGATGGGCGTTCTCCTGCGCGACACTTCAGGGTCGAACTCGTACTTTGTTCCGCAACTCGACAGCAATGCGATCGACAGCCTTCAGGTGAACGCGCTCTCGCTTCAGGACGTTTTAGCGATGGCTTTGGAAAAGCGCCCGGACTATAAAAATGCAGAAACCCAAATACAGTACGAGGAAACGAATCTCTCGCTGCAGAAGGCAATGAGAATCCCCGACCTCACTGTCGGCGGGACATATTCACGCGCCGGAAGCTATATCCCTGATTACTATGCGCTGACCCTCTCGATCGATCTCCCGATATTCAACAGGAATCAAGGGAATGTCCAGATTTCCGAAAATACTTTGGAAGCAAACAAACTTCTGCGCGAGTACTCTCGCAAAACCCTCGAAAAAGAAATTGCCACGGCATACAAAAAAGCAATCGACACCGACAGCCTTTTCAGGGCGTTTGACAAGAAGTTCACGGGAGAGTACAAGACATTGGTCGAGGGAATGGACGCCGATTATCAAAAGCGAAATATCACCATCATTGAGTTCACGGATTTTTACGAGTCATACAGAACAAGCATGCTGCAGATGAATCAACTTCAGAACGAGCGGCTTGACGCTTTTGAAGGATTGAATTATGCAGCAGGAACGAGTTTGATCAACCCGTAAGTCATTTCACGGTTCAATCGATTTTAAAAGGAATGGTATCTATGAAAACAATTGCATTTTTCGTCAGGAATTTCACTTTCCTGGCCGGCATGTTTTTCGCAACGCTGCCAAACACGGGATGTCAGGAAAAAGGCGACGCGAGCTCCATCGCGCAGGAATCATCACGGAAGCCGGTTGTCTCCGACGACGGAAAAACGATCCGGTTTCCGTCCGAGACGGCCGGATTACAACAGATACAAACGACGGAAGCCAAAGAAGGAACAGCGTTAGTCTCTGTGATTGCGCCGGCACGGGTCGTCGCCACCATTTCGCCCGCAGCCACATCATCGAGAAATATCATGCTTTTCGAGTCTCCGGATATCACTACGTTGTATTCGCAGTACCGTCAGAGCAGCTCCAACGTCGAGCTGACCTCCAAAAACCTCATTCACGTCAAAGAGATGTACAACAATCAAGGTGCCACGGCACGCGACCTCAACCAGGCGGAAACCGACGCCGCAAATGCCCGCGCCTCGATGGGCGAAATGGAAGGGAGGCTGAGAGCGTTTGGTTTCAATCCTGCCGAACTCGAGTCCGTCGCAACGCAAAGTGCGTGGCTGATGTCCGACGTTCCTGAAACCGAGCTTCACAAAGTGCAAAAAGGAGAAAATGTGGAGATCGTGTTTTCCTCGTTTCCTGATAAGAGGCTTATCGGCAAGGCAGCCGCGATAGGCGATATCGTGGACCCTGTGACTCGCACAGTCAAGGTCCGGGTAACGCTCCAGAATCCGAACGGACGCTTTCTTCCCGGCATGTTTGCACGCGTCGATTTCAGCTATCCGCAACGAGATGTCATCCTTTTGCCTCTGAGTGCGATCGTAACAGTCGACGCGAACGATTATGCTTTCGTCCAGACTTCCAAGGGAGAATTCAGCCGGCGCACGGTGACTATTTCCAACGCGAATGAACTGAGCGCTGTTGTTCTCAACGGCATTTCCAAGGGTGAAAAGGTAGTTACGAGCGGTACCATGCTCCTCAAGGGACTTAGTTTTGGGTACTAATTTTATTTCCACGAAGGACACGAAGACACACGAAAGCTTAGTCAAATACTTTAGAAAAATATGATACGAAAACTACTCGCCTCTGCCCTTAATCAACGGCTTGCTACGCTTTCGCTCGTGCTGGCTATCATCGTTATTGGCGCATGGTCGTGGGAGACTTTAAGGAAGGAAGCGTATCCTGATATCGGCGATACTCAGGTAACCGTCATTACATTATTTCCTGGACGTGCAGCCGAAGAAGTCGAACAGCAGGTCACGCTCCCCATTGAACGGGCTCTCAACGCGGTTCCGAACGTTATTAGCCGCCGCTCGAAAACCATTTTCGGACTCTCGGTCATCGAGTTGACATTTGAAGACGGAACTGACGATTACTTTGCCCGGCAGAGAGTTCTCGAAAAACTGAATGACGCTGTTCTTCCTGACGGCGTCAGCCCATCGCTTGGCCCGCTTACGGGGCCGGTCGGCGAGATATTCCGGTATGTCATCGAGTCGGACGAAAGCCACACGCCGATGGACCTGCGAACGCTGCAGGATTGGGTCGTTACTCCGCGGCTTCTTCAAGTTCCGGGTGTAGCGGATGTCGTGAACTTCGGCGGATTGGTGAAGCAGTATCATGTCATCACATCGCCCGATCGGCTGCAACGATACAATCTCTCCGTCCAAAACGTGATCGATGCGATCACTGCAAATAACCTTAACACCGGCGGCAACATTATCCAACGCGGGGGGCAAGGATTTGTTGTCCGCGGAATCGGCGCGATCCACACAATAGACGACATCAAGAATATCGTCGTCACTTCAATCAACGGAGTTCCCGTGTTCATCCACGACCTTGCAAGCGTGGAGGAGTTTCCTCTTCCCCCGGCCGGCATCCTGGGATACACGCTTCAGCCGAACGATTCTACGCGCGTCGACGTGAATTCGAGCATTCAAGGCTTGATTGCAATGCGAAGAGGGGAAAATCCATCCGACGTTGTCGAGGCGCTGAAAGAACGAGTCAACGAGATTAATGAAAACGACTTGCCGGCGGGAGTCCGGCTTCATATCACCTACGACCGCAGCGAGCTCGTCAACTACACGATCAACACGGTTTCGCGAACACTGTTCGAGGGATTCTCCATCGTCATCATCGTGCTGATATTTTTCATCGGCAGTGTGCGTGCGGCTCTCGTGGTAGCAACAACGATTCCGGTATCAATGCTCTTCGCTTTCAGCATGATGAAGCTGACCGGCATTCCGGCCAACCTCCTCTCCCTCGGCGCGGTTGATTTCGGAATCATCGTCGACGGAGCGGTCGTCATGGTGGAAAATATTATGCGGAGGTACCGCGACGCGACACCGGAGGAACGGAAGCAAGGCATTATTCGTTTTACTTTATCATCGGCTCAAGAAGTGGGACGAGAGATTTTCTTTTCGATCACCATCATTATTCTTGCCTACTTGCCGATTTTTTCGTTCCAGCGGGTAGAAGGGAAACTCTTCTCGCCGATGGCATATACTCTGGCATACGCCATCACCGGCTCCATGCTTCTTGCGCTCACGGCAATCCCCGTGCTGATGACAATGATCTATCGTAAGCATTTTGAATCGGAAAATCCGGGAAGCATCGAGTGGCACAACCCGGCGTACGAATGGATCGAGCGGAAATATCAAAAGATTATCGCTGTGCTGACGCACTATCCCATCGCAACGACGATTGTGTCCGCCGTCGTTGTTCTGATGGTCATCGCTCTGGGAGCGGAGAAGATCGGTACGGAATTCCTTCCCGAGCTTGATGAAGGGTCGCTGAATATCCGTTGTTTTTTCCCCGTCGGTATTTCGTTGAAAGAATCAGAGCAGTATTGTCCGGTCATCCGGGACGTCATCAGCCGGCATAAACAGGTCAATGTCGTTCTTTCGCAATTGGGAAGGAACGACGACGGAACCGATCCCTACGGGCCAAACCGGCTCGAGATTTTTGTCGGCCTGCGGGACTACTCGACATGGAGCAAACAAATCTCAAAGGAAGAATTGCTCAAACAGATCAAGGACGAACTTGAGGACGCGGTGCCCGGTGCTCAATTTTCATTCTCGCAGCCGATCCTCGACAACGTAACGGAAGCAGTCACGGGGAGCGTCGCAGATCTTGCGATCCTTATCAATGGTGATGACTTGAAATTGATGCGTTCGAAAGCTGACTCCATCCTTGCGATCATTAAAACGATTCCTGGCGCGAGCGAAAGCGGCATCGAACAGGAGGGGGACCAGGCTCAATTGACCGTCAACATCGATCGGACGGCCGTTGCCCGCTACGGGATCAATGTGAGCGACGTTCAGAAGATGATCGAGGCGGCGATCGGAGGAAAAATTGTCGGCAAGCTGTATGAAGGAGAAAAGCGGTTCGACATTGTTGTCCGTTATTCTTCCGAATACCGCGCGTCGATAGAGTCAGTGCGTGATATGCTCGTTCCTTCCCCTTCGGGAGGGCGCATCCCTATCTCACAGCTTGCAACCATCAAGCTTGTTGACGGCCCGACGATCATCCAGCGCGAGGACGGACTGCGTCAGATCTCGGTACGCACAAACATCCGGGGACGCGATCAAGGGAGCTTCGTCGCGGAGGCACAAGCGAAAGTCGCCGCAGCGATCACGCTTCCAAAGGGATATTCAATGTCGTGGGGGGGACAGTTTGAAAATCTCTCCCGAGCAGGAAAACGGCTTGCAGTTGTCATCCCGCTCACGATCGGCATTATCTTTCTTATTCTTTTCACGATGTACCGGAATGTCTGGCATGTCGCCGTTGCAATGGCGAGTATCCCTTTTGCATTGATCGGCGGAATTGCAGCATTGCTGATCCGGGGATACAGTTTTAACGTCTCGGCTGGTGTCGGCTTCATTTCACTCTTTGGCGTCTCGATCATTGCCGGCGTCCTTTTTGTTTCGCGAACGAATCGCCTCATGGATGATCTCGACCTTAATATTTTCGATGCCGTCAAGCGTGCCGCCGCAATCCAACTGCGCCCGAATTTGATGACGATGCTCCTTGCACTTCTCGGCCTCATCCCTGCAGCCCGGGCCACCGGCATCGGCTCCGACGTGCAGCGCCCTCTCGCCACGGTCATTGTCGGCGGTTTGTTATCCGCTCTTATAATGACGCCGTTAGTCCTGCCAGCTGTGTATCTTGTGTTTGTGAGACGCAAAAATAACAAAAACCAACTCCCATCAATCGAACAATGAGGCTGCTATGCTCGAAGTAACAATCTTCCTTGACGAAGACGATAGAGTCAACGACGAATCTTTGTATCAATATATCATGAAGTACCTCCTTCATCATCATATCAAGGGTGCGTCGGTTTTTGCAGCGATGGGGGGATACGGTGTTAAGCGTCACCTTCATTACCCGCGTAGAATCGGTGCGTCGGGCGAGGGGCCTATAATGATTCTATTCATCGATGAGGAAGAGAAGATCAGAGAGGTTCTTCCACACTTAAAGGAAGTGGTAGCCGAGGGACTTATTGTGGTGAAGAAGGTTGAGCGAGCGTGAGGCAGTTTGACAGTTAACAGTAAACAGTAAAAACCTTAAGGGTGGTTAGCAACTGATTACTGTTTACTGTTCACTGTTTCGCTTTAAGAAACAGCGTCGGCTTATATATGGACTGCAACCTTGAAGACAACGTTTCGCGGTTCTTCCCAGCTTGCTCCGGTCGTGTAAGCACCTTTGATGAGGTGGATGTGATTCAATACATTGGTGATGTAGATTGACGGTTCGAAAGTGCTCCCTCCCTCGAGATGGAAGGTATGGCCTGTGCTAAAATTAAATATCCAATATGGGGTTGTGTGTGCTGCCTGGTTGAAATCGAATAATCCTGTTTTGTAAATGGAAACATCTTCCGGGTGGCCGTTAGAAAGTCCTGATCCGTACGTCGCCTCGGGATTGATGTACCAATCTTCCGGCTGGTAGTTGATGCCGGCGACAATCGAAAGCCTTTGATCATGATCAAGGTCGGTTGCAGATCCGTCAGTGCTCGGGGGTAAGAAACCCCCTGTGAGAGGACCCGAACCGATAGCGTGGATAATTGAAGAGTTCAGGTGGCCCGAGAATGGTGTTGCCGGATCGCTATAGGAGAGTGAGCACTCTATCCCGGTTGTCTTTACAGTAGCGATATTGAAGGGGGTCTTGATTGCAGTGTTGCCGATTTGCGCATCATCCGTAAATGGACCGGCATCCTTGAAAAAGGCCGCCGTTTTTAACCGCAGATTAAACGGAAAACTGCGGGTGTAGACGGCCTCATAGTAAGAGTCGCGTTCTGGAAATGTGGGTGTGACTGCGTTGCTTACATATTGAGCTACCGCTCTAAGTGCTTCAATATTTGTAGGCATGAAAAGTCTCCCGTAATACAGGTACGCCGAACTATTTTCATCTATGAGGAAATTCCACCGGATTCTAGGGCTGATCTGTCGCTGAAGCGGGACGACGGGAGCGATATGTTGATCATAGCGGATACCCAGATCAAACGATGTCCAGTCGAGCGGATGCCATTCGGTCTCCCCAAATACTCCAAAATCTGAACCAGTGAAGTTGGTAAGGATCGATGGTCCGGAGTTTTGCAAAGAATCGCTTGATGCGAAATTCTCAGCTCCGTTGGTGCTGCTGATGTTGAATCCCAACTTAACCATGAACTGACGAGAAAGCCTCTCGTCAAACGTCGATCGGATACCCAGCGTAGTGAAGCTTCTATCCTCGAAGAGATTGTAGAATGTGCTATCTCCGGCAAATCGGAAGTTCGGCGGATCCAGATCGCCAGGAGCATAAGTTAAGCCCCCTTCGCGTGCATACCCTCCGATGAAAAAGTTTTCTTCTTGATCGCTTTGTGCATTTATTGCACGGAAATAGGAAACTGATTCAAGTGAATTAGTTGTTTCTTGCAAATCGGAAGTAATCTCTGCTGTGGGGTCATAAGGAACTTGTGTGGAGGTTCTGCCAAAGCTGAAATTTGCCGTTATGTAATCGATGTCGCTCAAGATATAATCGAACTTGCCGTAGAGAAAATAATCGAACCCGTGGTCGTGAAACAGATTTGGCACGGGAGTGTCTATGCGGCGATCTGTTTCCTGGCGTGACGCGGAAACGTAATACCCCAGATTGCCAACGTGATCGCTTATCGACAAAGCTTCGCCGTCTGAATTAAGTGCCCGGAATGGACCGACGCGACCGCCGAGTGTGTCACCGGGGATTGCGGATGACGGTCCGGATGCGACTGCGGCTCCCGGAGAGAAGGGTTTGGTCCCGTTGAAGATAAGATAACTCCCAATGTACGTCGAAGCGTCGAGATGAAATGTTCCCGTCGGGACACGGTTATTCAGGTCGATGATGGCCGACATCTGCCCGCCATACTCCGCAGGGAATCCTCCAGTGATAAACGTTGCACGGTCAATGACTTTCGGATCGACAACTTCATTTAATCCACCAAATACGCCGAGGGGAACCGGAATGCCGTCGATGTAATACGTGAATTCTCCGTGTTGTCCTCGAATATGAACTTCACCTGTTGGCGCACGTGCTGCCCCCGTAAGGTTCTGCTGAATCAAGTTTGTCATTTGATTTGTCGGCGGCGGATGATAGGTTTCAGACTCGAAGGTTTGATTGCCGGTCATCATGTCGATATTCGAAACGCCAAGTTCACGCTGGCCGACCACTTCAACACCCTGAACTTGACTTCCCTGCGGGCTGAGGTTGATTGTGAAGCTTGTGTGGTCTTGATCTATTAGAACTGAATCTGTAAAAATTTCGTAACCGACGAACCAGGCGGTCAACCTGTACGAGCCGGGTTGAATATTCCGAAACAAAACTTGTCCTATCATGTTGGTTGGGTTCTGAGCAATAAATTTCTTTCCACGCTGCAATACTACTCGTGCAAGGCCGATGGGAATTTTTTCCTTGGCATCGTAAACTACTACACTGAAATCCGCACCTTCTTTGCCTTCGGGAGTGGAAATTGTTACCGCTGAGTGTGCAAGAGAGGAACTGACTATCCATAGGCATAATAATATCACAAAAGGAACTCTTTGAGGTTGCATCTTTAAGTTTTGCCTTTATGGTCAGCAGTGTAAATTGCACACAACGTGCTCGCCTTTATTTGAACATCATTCGAATCCAATTATTAGGCCCGCACTTATTCCCAGGGACTGCGCGGATCCCTTACCAAATGCGGAGCTATAACCTGGCTCTAAATACCAACCCACGTTCGCCCTTGGCCAGAACATGAAGTCGAGAACGATTTCCATATCATAGGATGTTGCACGATCGCTCCCGCCAAAATCGCGAACCACCTCAGGCCCCAGACCGAACATAAACTCCGCGGTGCGAGAGAGTCGATATGGTTTCTTAAACAATAGGTCAAGGCCAACCTCGGTGTGATCCGAAGCCTTAAGTGCAGTGATCCCGCTTTCCAACTCGAGCCAATTTTCCACCGGCGTTGTCTCAACCGCAACTGTGCCGCCGAATTGAGACGAGGGTTCATTGAGACTCCATTCTCCCGCCGATCCAATCTCGAAAACAAAAGAATGATCTTTGTCGGCATCCTCCTGAGCGAGGACACAGCGCGTTGAGAAATGCAGAACGCCAACGGCAAGAATCATCCATAGTCTTAATTTACATTTCATAGGTCTTTGGACTATTGCTTGGTTTGGGTTGGGCAAGTTAATCGCGTCGCTAGTGCCGTTTCTCAAAAATAAGCTTGTATTTTTTTTAACCACGAAGACGCCAAGCACGCCAAGAAGTTATGAGTATAAAGGACACCAATACTCTTGGCGTTCTCCGCGCCTTGTGCCGAAGGCATCACTTCGTGAGCGGTGAAATACAAGATTATTTACTGGAAATGGCACTAGGTCGTAAACTGACAGCGATCGCCGCACTACGGCAATAGTGCGCGTATGGTAAAGGTTTATTTATTGTTTTGCTTTTAAAAGCAGCACCGGCACACTGACGCCGTGCCGTACTTTTGTGACCGTCGTACCGTGAAACAAGTCGGCCATCAAACGGTGGCCGTGCGTACTCATCGCCAAAAGATCGCATCCCCTTTTTTGAATCCATTTAACGATTTCTTCTGCCGGTTCGCCGTACGCCAATTCAGCTTCAGCTGGAATACCGTCGGAGCGGAATTCTGATGTTACTTTCTCCAAGTACACCCTGTCCTCAACGACCTCCGGGCTGACGGCATCGGAACCGAAGGTCCGGGCGGCCCAACCGTCGGCGACGTGCAACAGCACCACTCTGCTTTGCATGAATCGTGCGAGTTGTTTGATGTGCTCAATGATTGTCCGGTCTGTTGGAGTACCGTCTAAGGTTACGAGAATCGTTTTATACATACCTGTTCCTTTTTGTTGTTCAAAAAATTTATCCGCCAACGATGACACGCCATGCTTCGCTTAGCGACTCCGGCAAACTGTAGAGTGCCATTCCCGTAATCAAAAGCGCGCTTCCCCATCCAAGTATTGTCAGGAACCAGCCATTGGTCCACCCTCCCATTATTTTTCGGGAGGAGGAGAAATACAACAGGGGAAACATCGCGAATGGGAGTATGAGGCAGAGAATAACCTGGCTGAGGTTGACCAAATCAGTCACGCTGCCGCTTCCGCGGACGCTGATGATCAGGATCGCCGGAATTATTGCAAGCGTCCGCGAGATAATTCTCCGCAGCCACGGCCGTATGCGCCAATTCATGAAGCCTTCCATAACGACCTGCCCGGCCAACGTGCCGGTAATCGTGCTGCTTTGTCCGCTAGCGAGCAGTGCCACAGCAAAGAGCGTGCTCGCGAGTGTTGTCCCAAGCAGCGGGGCCAATGTCAGGTGAGCTATGCGGATCCAGTCGCTGTCAGGGCTGAACATCACCACCTGGCCGCCAGCCACCGTGACACTATCCTTGCCGTAAAAAACCATTGCCGCCAGCACCAGGATCGCAGCGTTGACGACAAACGCAACAGCCAGCGCAACAGAGGAGTCAATGGTATTGAACCGAATCGCGTTGCGAATCGAACTGTCGTCGCGCTGGAACTTCCGCGTCTGCACAAGAGCCGAATGAAGGAAGAGGTTATGGGGCATCACGGTGGCACCGATCATCCCAATCGCTATGACGAGCATGCCTGCTTGCCGAAAGCTCGGTTGAACCAGCGCTTTGCCCATCTCCAGAAAACTCGGCTGCGTCTGCGGAAGAATGAATATCTCGATGGCATAACAGATGCCAATGGTAGCCACAAAAACCGTGACAACGGCTTCAATCATCCGCATACCCAAACCTTGTAAAGCTAGCAAAAGGAGAACATCGGCTGCGGTGATTACGATCGCCCACCCAATGGGGATATGGAACAATAGATTGAGGGCAACCGCGCTGCCAAGTGCTTCGGCCAGATCCGTCGCACCAATTGCAATTTCCATGGAGATCCAATTAGGCCAGCGGCTCCATTTCGGCAGATAATCGCGGCAGCACTGAGCCAGATCCTTGCCGGTAGCCACGCCCAAACGGGCCGAGATCACCTGAAGGATGACGGCCATAAAACTCGCCAGTGCAATAACCCACAGCAGGCCATATTTGAATTGTGCTCCTCCCGAGAGATCCGTTCCCCAATTACCGGGGTCCATGTAGCCAACGCTTACCAGTACAGCCGGTCCCACAAACGCACGCCAGTTTTTCCAGAAACCGGCCTCGTGGTCCGGGACCATCACCGTGCTATGGACTCCCTCTAATGAAGGGTGGCCGGAGGGCGTCGCTGCCTCAGAAACATTTACCGCCGGCTCGTCGGGGTCCTTCGGGAATTCAGAATCATTTTTTTCAGTATTCATATTCTCTTTGCACGCGATAATCCCTCGACAAATATATTGTGTGCTAAGACAGAGCTGACGACAGTTTCTTTCGCGCCAATTTTGATGATCATTGAATTATCAAATTTATTCTTTTGTTTTACTATTATCCGTTTATTAAGAGAGACTCCAATAGATGAAGCGTATTGGAGCATTTCAGGATTTGAGTCGTTGACGCGCAGAACCCTTACCGTTGCTCCTTCGTCCGCATCACCGAGCGGCTGGAGATTCATCTTCTTGATCGTTCCGTCCTTTTGGGGAATAGGATCGCCGTGGGGGTCGACTTTTGGGAAACCGAGCACTTCGTCGACCTTCTCCTCCATCCTTTCCGACATAATGTGTTCAAACTCTTCCGCTTCCTCGTGGATCTTGTCCCACGAAAAATGGAGGACTTCCACGAGAAACATCTCCCACAACCGGTGTTTCCGGATAATCTTGAGCGCGGAACGTTTTCCTTTTTCCGTCACTTCAACCCCTTTATAAGGCACATGCCGGAGAAACCCCTTTTGAGAAAGTTTTTTTACCATATCGGTGACGGATGCGGGAGAAATTTTGAGCTTTGCAGCGAGGAGCGTTGTGGTGACTTTTTTCTCGCTTGCTGAGAGCTCGAAAATATTCTTCAGGTAATTTTCTACGCTGACGCTTGGCATGCTTTCCTTGTAATAAATTTAGTCTAGCCTAAAATAATATTTAGAATGGCAAAAGTCAAGCAGTTTCATAGTGATGCCGTGACTGATACCATCGCACTGCCACCCTGGATCATATTCTCGCTGACTTAACTTGTGTCGTTTCTCAAAAAAAAGCTTGTATTTTTTTTTAACCACCACGAGACGCCAAGCACACCAAGAAGTTATGAGTATCAAGGACTGCAATCCTCTTGGCGTTCTTTGTGCCTTGTGCCGAAGGCATCACTTCGTGAGCGGTGAAATACAAGATTATTTACTGGGAATGGCGCTAGACGGCAAAGGTCAAGAGGAGGTTGCACAAAAAGAAAAGCCCAGCCGGTATCGGCCAGGCCGTCACAGAACCGCAATTCTATGAACACCACTTGCTCTTTACACACTACTGCCTACTCATTACTGTCGCCTTTTCACTGTTCCCTATTTACTATCCTTTTTCTTCTCGAATATCTCGTCCGACAGGCCTGTATTCACTTTATAGTCAGAATAGATAATTGAAGCGGTTCCCTTTCGCGGCAGGCGTTGGGGGCTGTACATTCTTTCAGCGGATGAATCGGCGGGTGGCTGCGTGTCCATGCGAGCTTCGATTTTTGAAGGGAGGATGTATTTACCGTCCACAGTTTCATACTCAAGATCGACCGCGACCTTTCTCACCTCCGACGGTGTAGACTCAAAGTGGATGACGACCCAGCGCACACCATCGACCCAGATATAGCTCTCGTGGACCGGCTTTCCCTTTTCTGGCTTTGAGATCAGCCTTAGCTTATAGACGGTCGCATTTTCTTTGTGCTGGACCTCTACCACCGTTGCATCGAATTTATCGATAAGCTGCGCAGGAATCACTCCCATTGCTTCCCGCGGGACCATCGCGAAATTCTTCGCTTCAATGTGGATCTTATCCGGCTGTTTAAAGTAGATCGTCACCAGCATCTCCGGAATTTGCATCCGCTCCATGTCTACCGCCACTTTCAAAGTTGCGGTGTAATCCTTCACGGACTCGAATTGTTTTTTCATGTTCTGCAGAATTTCTGCGGCCGTCGGCGTTTGAGCGGGTGATTGCTGGATCGCCGCCAAGATCAACAGCGCAGATGCAAGGAGAACTCTTTTCATCGATAACCTCAAGTAATTGTCGTTTCTAATATTAAAGAACTGAAGCTTCCGACGAATCCTAAACATATGGCTCTCGCCAAGACGCAAAGTCGCAATAAATTCTAAAACAAGCCCTTCGCGCCTTGGCGGGAGAAAATCTCTTAGGCACCTTGTATTGCTTGTTTTGCCTCGAGGATCGCAACATATTTATTATACGCCGCCATGCAGAGCGTTCCGAATACTCCTATTCCGATCAGCGACCACCACACACGGGATGGATCGCCCGCCATTTTGGCACTGTGGTACAGCCATCCTCCAATCGGGTCTCCGACAAATCGAGCAATAGCGATCGGAAGGAACGCGTACCCTGGAACAATCCCTGCTGCCCGGAAGGTGCAATTTCGGAAATATATTCGTAATACCGCGGCGCCTGGATCATTTCTCCGATCGCAAATGCTACGATGCCCGCCGCGATCGTCGGAATAGAGGGATGAATACCGATAATGATCCATATAAACGATGAGACGGCAAATCCGATGAGAATGGCCGTACGGGTTGGAATATTTTTGGTCAGCCGGTTGATGGGGATCTGAAAAAGAATGATGGCTCCGGCTCCGGCCCATGACTGGACGATTTCATACGGCGCCTCTTTACCGATGTAATCGGTAATGTAATACGGAACAATAATGAACTCCTGCCAAAAAATGATCCAGTACAAAGAATAAATAAGCAGAAAGATCATGAATTTGAAATTGCCCAGGACGACGAAAAGATTTGCGATCTTCTTTCCGAGAGATTCTGTGGCCCCCGTTTTCTCGCTCTTCACTTCTTTGTAGAGCACGAGGTTAACGGCAAGCATCGCAAAACAACTGACCGATGAAACGAGATAGACGAATTCGTTTCCGAAACTGTCCCGAACGAAATACGCGATGGTCGGACCGATCATCGCTCCGGCGTTCACCAGCCAGTAATAGATCGCGAATCCGAACGATTTGTTTTTTTCGGTTGACGCAACGGCAACTGTTCCCAGCACAGACGGCTTGATGAAAGATCCGCCGAAGGCCGTAAAGACAAGAAACGCCATCAGGAGCCAGTACCAACGACAACCCCCCGTAGATACCCGCGAAAGCCGACATGCCCAGCGAACCGATAAGAAAGTAACCGAGCCCTAAAATTGAAAATGCAATATTGAATGCCCGGCGGAAGCCCCATTTGTCCGCAAGTGTTCCCCCGAGAATCGGCAGGAGATATATCAATCCACCGAAAATCCCCGAAAGTGTCCCTGCCTCGGTTTCGGTGAACCCGAGCCTATTGCGGAGATAGACCATGAAGACAATTTGCTGTCCGTAGTACGCAAGACGTTCAAACAATTCCATTCCGTTGGCCACCCAAAACGCCGGGCGAAAACTGTTTTTGATTTCAGCGAGGCTTTGGCGAATCTGCATGAACGCTCCAATGCGGTAAGGCAACGTATGAATGAAATTTTGAAACAACTGAAAAATAGCACCACGCGAAGGCGCCGGTAAAGCCATCCCCTTGGGAAAAGCCGCGCAAGTTTTACTTTTAATGTATTCCGCGCCTTTGCGACTCTGCGTGAGACGGGCTTTCCTGATTTTTCAGAAGGTTCATTTTATGAAAGAATATCTTTGTGTCGGAAGACAAAAAGCGTGATCAGCCAAAATCCAACGCAGTGGGCGGCAAGGACGCTGCACGATTTGACGATCGTCCACCAGTCGATTGGATTCTTGAAGGCCTGCTGCCATACATTTTGGTATGTCGTGAAGAGATACGGTTTGACCGGCTCGACCGATTCGACCGGCAAATTCGAAATAACCAGCAAGCCGACCATAACCGCCATGGTCGCAATGATGGGACCGATCGCATTTTCTACAAAGGACGAGAACAGAAAGGCAAGCGACGCAACAACCCACATCGACAAAATCCCAAGGCCGTACGCAAGAGCGAAACGAGGCCACATTTGCGACTCCGGTAAAATGGTGAGCATTTCGCGGTCGATGGCGAGAAGATCGCCGCTGCCGAAAATCAACAAACCAAGCCCGATGCTGAGAATGGCAATCGAGGCGACAAGCGATGCCGTATAGAGCAGCGTCGTAATGTATTTGGAATTAAGAATGCGCCCCCTCGAAACAGGCCGTATCAGCGTCAGTCGAAAAGTGCCCGCCGTGGCTTCACCGGCGAGCTGGTCGCCCGCCACAAGGCTGATAAGAAACGGAACGTGTACCCATAAACTATTCATAATCAACTGCGCGATGACCCATCCGTTAAAGAGGTTTCCGGTAATGAAAAAATCATTCTGCAACGATCGCATCTGGTACTGGATGAATCGCCCTCCTTCAACTTTCATCGCCCACATCACCAGCGGGATGATGACAACCACGGCGATGAAACCGATGTAGGTCCGCCATTTTGCGTACGTCTTAAACAGCTCGTAGTAGATAAGGTTGAACATGGATATCCTGCCGCATTGTACGATTTAATCTTCTTCTGTAACCGAAAGAAAATATTTTTCGAGCGAGCGCTGCTGCTGCACGGAAAACACCTTGCACTTGGCCGCGACAAGTTTCGAGACAACGGCCGGAATGTCTTTGGTCTCGACCGCTGCAATGATCCCGGAAGAATTTTCGGCTGCAGAACGCACGCTCTTAATTTTCTTCATCACGCCGAACGCTTTCTTTCGAGGCTCCACATTAAATAGGATTCTATTTGCGCTTCCGCGAAGAAGCTCGTCCACGCTCCCTTGAACAACCAGCTTTCCTTTGTTGATAATCGCCATACGGGTAGCTACTTGTTCGACTTCATTTAACAGATGAGACGAAAGAAACACCGTCATTCCATGGTCTTTGGAAAGCCGGGCGATCAATTCGCGCACTTCTTTCATCCCTTGCGGGTCGAGGCCGTTGGTCGGCTCGTCGAGCACGATCAATTCCGGATCGCACAGGAGTGCTTGCGCGATCCCAAGACGCTGTTTCATGCCGTGTGAATACGTTTTCACGCGGTCGTGCGCCCTCTCTTCAAGCCCGACCAATGCCAGCGAGTCCATGATTTTCTGTTTCCGGGGAGTCTTCCCAATGGTCAAAGATCCGGCAATCTCCATGTTGCGGTAGGCAGTGAGATACAGGTAGAAATCCGGCTTTTCCACGATGCCGGCGACTTTCGCAAGCGCCTTTTCCCTTTCTGTTTCAAGCTGGTAGCCGAGCAATTCTACGGAACCGGTCGTGGGTCGGATGAGCGAGAATATCATCCGGATCGTCGTGCTCTTTCCCGCGCCGTTCGGGCCTAAAAATCCAAACACGTCGCCGCGGTGAATTTCAAGGTTGACATCCTCTGCGGCCCAGCGATTCTTGTACCGCTTGCCGAGATTAATAGTGCGAAGAACGATTTCGTTAGACATAAGTCAATGATCAATGAACAATTAACAATGAACAATCAACAATGACAAAACTGCATTCTTTCTTGATCATTGTTAATTGTTAAAGTATTTCGTTCAGGAGTTCTTTCCGTGGGTTGGGGATGACCACTTTATTGACAAGAAGGCCGCGTTCTGCACACACCGCTCCGGCCGAATCAACAGCCGACCGTACAGCGGCAACATCTCCTGTCAACGTAACAAACGCTTTTCCGCCGAGCGCCATGGCAAGACGAATTTCAATGAGCCGGACACGTGCCGTTTTCACTGCCGCATCCGCCGCTTCAATCAACGATGCAACGCTGAAGGCTTCGACGATTCCGAGCGCTTCCAGCATTTGCACCTGAGAGACTCCGGAGATCGCCGGAAATACATCTTTGTGAACATGAGGAATGACGAACGTGTCGATGACCATACCGGTGCCGCTCACCGTACCGGCATCAACGCTCGCGCGAACCGCGGCAACGTCGCCCCCGACCATGACGATATATTTCCCCGAACAGATGCTGCGAGAGAGAAGCAATTCGACGTCCGCCGCTTTGAGCATCGCGTCGCCCACTAAATATCCGGCGGCAATACTGGAAAGTTCAATCAACCCGATGGAATTCATGTCTGGCATGCTTCTCCTTCACGTTTATTTTTGTTCAATGACAATTTCTTCATTATGCAGAGTAACAACACCTTCAATGCTGGCGTGAACACGCGCGCCGAGTTTCCCTTCCGGAATTTCCCCGATAACCTGGCCGGCGTTCACGACGCTCCCGGATTTCACGACAGGAATTGCCGGTACTCCGATATGCTGGGACAGCGGTATTCGTACTCTTTTCGGTTGAAATTTTCTCTCTTGATAATGCGCAGCCACATCATACTCTTTCACGCCAAGTTTTCCGATAAGCTGTCGTAATGGAACGTGTCTACCGTCGTAGATAGGGTGCGGTTTCACATCTCGGTTGCCGTCCCATTGTATTCCTTTGGCCTTGAGGTCGGTTTTCGCTTTATCGCATGCTTCTTTCGGGTAAAGATCTTCAGGACAGGCATATAACGTGCAGAGGCCGCATGAGCAGCAAAGCTGCGCCCATTGATTCCAAAGGTCTTCGCCGGTAGCGGTGAAGCTGAGACTTCGCATTACTTTGTGCGGCTGAACATCGTATCCAAGCAAGTACCGGGGACAAAACTCCGTACAGTAGCTGCACTGGTCGCACGCCGATTTTCCAATGCGATGCTTCGCTTGTTCTGGCAAGCTCTTCCTCGAAATCAACCGGTGTTCAACCGGCAAAACGACCAGGCCGGCACATGTCTTGGTCACAGGCAGACTCATATCCGAAGAAAGTTTTCCCATCATCATGCCGCTGACGAACACAGCGTACTCGGCAACTGTTGCACCCCCCGCTGCTGCAATAACGTCGGCGAAACTGATTCCAATGGGGACGGTAGACGTCGAAGGTTCTTTGACTGCCCCGGCAATGGTGATGCACTTTGTGGTTACAGGAACTCCTTCGAACGCGTAATACATGTTTCGCAATGTCTCGACGTTGTTGACAACAATACCAACGTCGAGGGGAATTCCCTGCGGCGGAATCAGCCGCTTCGTCGTCTCATACACAAGAATATATTCATCGCCCGTCGGGTAATAATCTCCAAGCAGTTTCAGTTCGATGTTCGTCCCTTTAAGCGACGGCTTCACACCGCCGAGCTGCTCTTCGTATTTTTTCTTGACGCCGAGGATCCCTTTCTTAGCTCCTGTCGATGACATGAGTTGAACCATTCCATTGACGACGGCATCCGGTTCACGCATCAACAGTTCCAGATCTTTATGGAGAAGCGGCTCACATTCCGCGCCGTTCGCAAGAACGACCTCGACGGTCGATGCTGCCTTAACATGAGAAGGAAACCCGGCTCCCCCGCATCCCACAACTCCGGCATCTCTTATTTTTTCATGAAACGTCATAGCGAAGAACGATCCTTTTAATCGAGGATTGATCCCAATGGATAGTGACTGATTGACATTTGGCACTCGTCATTCGTAAATCCTAACTCGACAATCACTCATAATGCTTCAGCTGCGGCCACAACTCTTTCAACGGCATTTTCAAATTCCGGCAGATATAGATCGCAAGATTGTTTTCGTACGGCATTGCGTACGCGCTTCTTACCGTGTCAGCAATGGTTACGCTTTCAAATCTATCCGTCTTGTTTTTCAAATTCCCGCCGAGAATAATCACAAGCTCCCCGGTGTAGTTCCGCGGTCCCCAGAGCCAATAATTGTTGTGCGAGCCGATCGATTTTGGCAAACCGTATTTCTTTGAATAGAAATCGATTGCGCCGCACCGGCCGTAATTGTCTCCAAAGAGTGCGCACTTTGCCTGATCCTCGGGGGATAAAGAATGAAATACTTTAGCAACAGCAGCTGCCTTATCTTCCCAGCCGAACATGTCGGCATAAAACTGGGGAAGATTCCCGAGTTGCTTCCCCTCGGGAGTCGAAGGCTTGACACCCAGGGCATCGGCATAGTGGATGTACGTCTCGACGGGTAAAATGGGAATCGTCAACGGCGCAAGAAGGATTCCGGCAGCAACGGTGACGCCGTACACCGGCCGTATCCATCGGGCAATCCGCGAGACCGTCCATCGTTCAACGGCGACACCGCCGCCGGCAAACAGCATCGAGTATGCCGGGGATAAATATTCCGGCTTGCTGTGGCCGTTGAGGAGCAGCACGGCCAATGCTGCAAGATAGACAAACGCCACGATCCTGAACCGCCGCCCATCCTTCGAAAAAAGAAACCAGAGGAGCCCCGATAACCACAACGGCAGGGTGACCGGATTTTGCACCAGTATCTGGCCGATGAGAAAAATCTTCGGCGTCAGCGAAGAATATTTTTCACCCGACGCGTTGCGGATGAATTCGAGATGAGCGAGGTCGTGCGTCGCATTCCAGATAATGAACGGAAGAAAGAACGCAAATGCGATCACTGCGGTGATATACGGATATTCGGTTTTCAGCCAGCGCCGTTCAGGCGTTGCCGCAACACCGACGAAGATCCCAAACCCAAGCCACAGGAAGCTGATCTTGTTGAGCAAACCAAGCCCGAGAAGTAATCCTAAACGCATCCAGTATTTCTTGTCTCCGGTTTTCACAAGAAGAATGAGAACGTACGCCGACCATGCCCAGAACAGCAGGTCGAAGGCGTTCATCGAAAAAAAACCGTCCATGCCGAGAAGGATGAGCGAAACTACGGCGGCGAGTGAAGAGAGGCCTTGAGCGAACCTGCCTCCGCCAAGTGCTCGCGCCATGAGGCCGGTAAGAAACACCGTAGCCGCACCGGCTATCGCGGGAAGAAGGCGAATCGCAAAAAGAGATTCGCCAAATACCATTCTGTTCAATGCGAAGATAAAGATAGAAAGCGGCGGTTGGTCGACGTAGCCTGCGCTAAGATGTTCGCTGCACGCGGCGTAATACAGTTCATCGCGAAATATTCCGTAGCCGGCAAACGCATTCGTGTAAAAATGGAGCAGAAGCTTGGCCAAGGCGAAAAGGAAAAGAAACAGCGTGCCGCTCGCGAAGGAGTCCCTTCGGCCGATGTGTGTCTGTAGGGAAAATAGTGAAGATTTCATTCAACTATTGTGCGTCGTCATTTTTGCTCATTCATATATGCCGTAAACCGGGCAGCAAAGTCGGACTTCGGAGCGAAATTGTTTTCCTTCGTCTTGAGGAAAATTTCCTTCGACGCCGGAAGGCTCCAGTAAATTATGGTGCTGTCCTTTCCCGGAACGATAGTGCCGTTCGTCGCAACAACGCTTTGGTCTCCTTTGATAACGAATTTTAGCGTGTCATTGTGGAACTCGTGTTTGAAGACGTCGCCGAGGTCGGAGAAAATTGCCTTTTCTTTCCAGACGAGAACGCTGTCTTCGATCGCAAGGTTTCGATCTTTGACGTACAGACCGTCGTGTACCGCGATCGAGAAGATAGTCGTCTCCTTTCCACGAACGGATTGCCTCGTCAAAATCTTTTGCCTGTCTTGCATCCTCCGATTCATCCGATTGAACATTACGCATAACGGAGATAATTGTTCCGCTTTTTCCGTCCTCGTTCATTGTGATTTTGTATTCCGTCGTTTCACTGGCAAGGCAGCCAAGGCCGGCAAAAGCAAAAGAGAGGGAAAAGAGGAGAGAACAGCTCTTCATAACCGTGATCGATCGTTTCATGATGACTCCCCGTACTATTATGGATCGAAGCAAGAATTCATCGCGCCAGCACAAGAGTAATCGTTGTGTTCAAAAGTTTAGTGATTATTGAAGAGAGAAGCAAGAAAAGGCAGTGCACAGTAATATCTTAATTTAGGATAGGTGTGAAGCTTGCTCACGCAAAGTCGCTAAGGCGCAAAGAGAATGGATATGTTTCCCCTGCGGCTTAGCTTTGCGCGATATTTTCAGCTCTCCGTAAAAAGTCCTTTGGACTTTGTTCAAATAAAGACACTACCCAATGCACCATTCTTTCTCTATCGTATTCCCCGTTTTTTCTTCTCGATGATAACCTGCATATCTACTGAAGCGGCGCAGAGCGGGCAGACGTATCGTTTTGTCGTCTCGTTAAAATCCGGTTCGTGGGTCTGGTGGCAGTTGGGGCATTTTATTACGAGCGGCTTATCTTCCCGTGGCTTGGACATACATTAGCCTTTCAGCAAGTGCGTTATCAAAGCAATCATCTGTTCTTTTTCTCTCGGTTTGCCCTCGGCGATAAGCAGTGCAAGAGCAGTTAAGGCTGTATCGCTGATCTTTATCGTGCTGTTGTTTTTATACAATGCTTTGTTCCTTCTCAAAAACTCGAGAAAGAGAAAGGCACCGCTTCTTTTATTACCGTCTATAAACGGGTGGTCTTTAATCGTAAAATACAGGAGATTCGCCGCCTTTTCTTCAATACTTGGATATAACTCCCGACCGCCGAAAGTTTGATCCACAGCGCCAAGTAGTTGCTCAAGACCGTGATCTTGTTCTGCTGCGAACAGGTCGCTCGCTTCTCCTTTTCGCACCAATTCCTTTTTCAGCTCACCAAGTCTCGCGCGGACTTCCTCAAGCGTAAGAGAAACAGATTTTTTCGACGATGTTCGCTTCTCTAATTTCCCTGAATCGTACGCTTCTAATGTTGTCCACGTATCCGCATACTGCTTAATGATCGTCAATAATCCTTGCGCTTCATCGGATGAAAGCTTTTTATCACGGACCCTGGTGATCAGCGCAATGGTCTTTTGTAATTCCGCAATATTTGCCGTTGTGCGGGCAAGCGCTTTTTTGTTGACCGTATATCCCTTAACAAGGTGGTCCCGGAGAACATTTGTGGCCCAAATACGGAACTGAGTTCCGCGTTTAGACTTAACCCGATATCCTACGGAAATAATTACATCAAGATTATAGTGCTGCGTTTTATATGTTTTTCCGTCTGCCGCAGTATGTAAGAAATCCTTACATACTGATTTTTTCTGTAACTCTTTTTCCCTGAAAATATTGCCGATATGTTGCGTAATTGCCACGCGATCTCTGCCAAATAACGCCGCCATTTGTGCCTGATTCAGCCAAACGGTCTCGTTTTCTAAGCGGACATCAATTGCTTCCCGCCCACCTTCGGTTTTGTAAATGATTACTTCGCCATTATTTTCGAGCTGATTTTTCATTCAACATTAGAAATAGAATATTTTATTATTCACAAAATCGGAATTTCCGATTTTTCCTATTATGTTCGAACGGGATTATACAACTCCGGGAAAAAATACGGCGCGGCATAAGCAGGGATAGCAAAGCGTAACGGCGCGCGGCTGGAATCTGAAACTATAAACCCCTCGTCCGTCAAAAAGCGAACGATGCGGCGCGCAGTTCTTTCTTTTTTGTGGATCAATTGGATAACATCGGCACGGGGAATACTTCCTCTGCGCACTAAGTGTTCCAGCAATAATGTCTCCTCATCGCGAAAGACATCGCTTCCTTCCGATTTCCCTTTGAGCAAACCGCTTTCCCTTGCTTTGCCGTATTCTCTCACACGCCGTGCGAGATCATCGACCTTAAGGATGCTATGCATGTAGCCGATCTGGTCGGCACACACATCGAGAATGAAATCGCAAAACAGCGTCAGCGCTTTTTCCGAAAGATTTCCTCTTCCATCGTAGTCATTCCACCGTTCCGCATCCGCTCCTTGCAGCATCTCTATATATTTTTCACGATTGCGCGCCAGCCCGCGGGACGCGGTCCATAATCCATGCCCGGCAATCCCGACTCGTTCGATGTACGCATCGGTTGCGAGCCGCATGACTCTTCCGTTCCCGTCTCCAAACGGATGCACCCACAACAGCCGATGATGTGAAGCTCCAAGCGC
Source organism: uncultured Bacteroidota bacterium (assembly GCA_963714955.1). GTDB lineage: Bacteria > Bacteroidota > Ignavibacteria > Kryptoniales > JAKASW01 > JAKASW01. Next base: position 26,232 of record CAVQQJ010000007.1, read on the forward strand.
GATTAAGGCATTCGCTCCCTTGTATTTTGAGGGGAGGTAAAACTGGCTAAGGCTTTCCAGCAGTCCATCGACCTGATCGTGCGGGGGTGCAACATGCCTTCCAACCTGAACATCGTACGAACGGATCGCACCCGGTACAACCGGTTCGCGTCTTTTGGTCCTCGGATTTTCCACAAAACGAAATTCGTCGGGCACCCGGTCATAAAATTCCTTGTGAAGCCAGCAAAGAAATTCCTTCGAGCAAACGTTCAATTCCGGTTCTCCCAGAAGCCGCTCTTCCATTTTCAACTGCACTTCAATGTGGGCCCGCGCCTCGCGCTGCAAATTCCGTTTCCCTTTTTCCCCGGAATATTCTTTGTGCATTGCCTTTTCAATATCGACCGGATGCGTGTCGTGCCCTTCGATAAGATTGGAATAGTAACAATTCACCGTTCGCAAAAGAGATGCTATTGCCTGAACGGTTTGCGGATGCAATGTGCTTCCAAGCGTGTTTGCCTGCTTAATTATGGATTCTGCTTTTGCCGTTAATTCCGGATTTGCCGGAATCAATGGCTGCAGAGAGCTAAAACTCATTTTTTGTCCACTTTATTGACCGGTTTGAAACGTTTACAACTAATTGATATTCAACAATATAGGATATTAGGTGAGGGATGCAAGAGGGAGTTTTTGACCGGTTTTTTCAGCACTTTCTCTCGTTCCCAATCCCAGAGGGATCCCTTTCGGGACGAGACGTTGGGAACGAGATCACAAACGAGCTATCTAAATTTGGCTGTTGCGTTACAACTCCCCTCTGCAGCGAGGGCTTGTGTGGTGGAGAGAGGGGCAGGCGGGTGTGTTGTCCTGGGTTTGTTTTTATCCAGTGTTCAATCGTTTCCAACACCGCGCGCATATTTTTTCTAATCTCGGACTCTTTAAATCTCAAAAACTTTATACCGAGAGATTCCAAGCGTTCCTGCCGTGCAGCATCTTTCTTCTGTGCTTCACCTGATTCGTGGGACCCGCCATCAATTTCAATTGCAAGGTTTAGCTCGTGGCAATAGAAATCGACGATAAATTGGTCAAGCGGCTTTTGTCGATGAAAATCGTAGCCGAGCATTTGCTTGTTGCGCAGTTTTTTCCAAAGTAAAACTTCGCCGAGCGTGCTGTGGTTACGCAGGCCGCGGGCAATTTCTTTTAAGGCTGGCTTGTATGGAATGATGTTGCGGGCCATGATGACTCCGGCTTTGGACACACCCCTAACGCTTCCGCCAAAAAGATGGTGGACAAGTCGCGTCTTCCCCTCTCGCTCGCCCACTTGCTTGAGCGCAGAGGGGATTTTTTACATCAATATTTAAGTCAACACTCCCATCTGCAGCAAAGGCAAGCGCGATGGGGAGAGGGGCTGGGGGTGTGCTACTTTAATTTTTTCTTCAACAAGTTTAGACAGAAGCAGTTGTGTTTCATTCATACCTTAACACACCCCTGACGCTTCCGCCAAAAAGATGGTGGACAAGTCGCGTCGTCCCCTCTCGAGAGGGGACTTACTAAATCCAACTTCTGCGTTTAAACTCCCCTCTGCGGCGAGGGCTTGTGCGATTGGGAGAGGGGCTGGGGGTTCCGCTTCATTCCCCCTCCACCACCTTTATTTCTTCCTCCGTCAACCCGTAAAGCTGGTACACAAGCTGGTCAATCTTTTTATCCGTTGCTTTAATTTGCCGATCGATCGGTTCTTTTTCGCTATCGAAGTTTTTATCGGTACATCTGTTTGTGAAGTGACAACATCTTTTCCACTAAAGAAATTATTTCGTCATATGATTGCTTTTCAGGTTCTTCTGAAAATGCAATTTTTGGTAATGGGATGCTTAATAACGCATTCTTTAACACATCAATCGTGACAAAGAACTCACGATAATAGTAATTCAATAGCTTTGAGTTAATTAGCGCAAGGATATATTTCAATGAATGGTCAGATTTTTGTATAAGCAACATTGCATCTTTAACATATAAACCACCAGCGTCATATGTTGCAATGAGGTTTTTACCCATCCTGGCAACAATTATCTTCTCATTTTCAAAGCGACTTGGTTCTCCGGGTCTCGCAGTTTTTCTGTGTTGCTTCATTTTCTTAGGAACATACCAAACATATTCTTTTGGCCTGCCATGTGTATATCTTCCTATATCAGCACTGCGAATAAAGTGTCTACTCTCTTTATGCTCCTTTCTTTGATGAATGAACATTTCATCATCAGCGGTCTTAAAGCCATACACTAATTTCACAAATTTATCTAAAGGCTTTCCGCTATGTTTCATTTTGTCAAATATCTCGTTGCTTTCGTTTCTTCCATATAGTTGAAAATTGAAGAGATGAGATTTTTTAATCTCTGACTGTGGAAATTTCCTAACAAAACTTGGAATCCCCTTTTCATCAATGCTTTCTACTATGATATCATTTCCTGTTTCTTTATCAGTGCTATCGGGTTCAGCAACAAAAATACACGTTTCAACGGTTGCCTCTGAAAAGACTCTTGTCGGCAATTGGGTTAACTTTATGACTTTAGAATTATCGATTAAGTATTTCCTAATAGACATGAAGCTTTCAAGTGATGTCCAAGTTTGAGGTACGATAAATGAAAGAGATCCAAATTGTTTAGTAATTTTTAAAGCCTTTTCCATAAAGCAACAATATAAATCAGATTTTGCAACGAAGGTTTTGTAATGTCCCCAAAAATATCCTTTAACATAATCCTCTAAATTATGTGGTCGAACATAGGGCGGATTTCCTATAACGCAATCGAACCCGCCAGTATTTATTATTGTAGTAAATTCATTTGCCCAATCAAATGGATTTATCTTCACCTTAATGGCATCATTAAACAACTCTTCCTGAGTATCAAAGTCCGTCCCTATGAGCGAGTTGCCACATTTAATATTCTTCGTCAGCTCCGGCAGATAGACCTCTTTGAGCGCCAGCGTCATTTGCGGGTTGAGCGTGTCGGCATTTTCATTCTCGAGCACTTTTAAATAAAGCGACATCTGCGTTACTTCTACCGCCTGCCGGTCGATATCGACGCCGTAAATATTGTTCACCAGAATGTCCCGCTTTTTCCGCGACGAAAGCCGCAGGTTGCCGTTTACATCGTTGTAGGCATCGGGCACGTTACTGATTGTCTGAATGTCTTTCGGGTGCTGAGTGTACCACTCGATATGATAATCGATCAATTTTTGAAACGCACCTAAAAGAAACGAACCGGAACCGCAGGCAACGTCGATGATCTTCAGCTTTGCGACCTGTTTGGGGCTAAGTTTTAGTTTTTTCACCGGTTCATCCTTCGACTCTCCCGCTGAAGCGGAATCGCTCAGGATGACTTTCTTCTTTTGACCAGTCATGCTGAGCAACGGCACCTCCGGTGCCGAAGTCGAAGCATCTTCATAGAGCAGCTTCCCGAGTGTATTATCCACAATGTAATTCACAATGTACTGCGGGGTGTAATAGACTCCTCCGGCTTTGCGCACTTCGGGCTTTTCCGAAACGATGACATTCTTCTCGCCAGATGAATCGTCTTGCCGAGGAATTTCTCGTAAATGCTGCCGAGGATCTCGACGCCGATTTCGTTGAAATGATACGGCGAGAAGGGATAATTCAGGTTCTGCAGAATTTTAACAAGAACATCGTCCCCCACTTCCAACTCCTCGCACTCGTGCGGCGAAAAGAGCGAGCCCGTTATACAACGTTCGGCGCTGCTGAAAGAGCTGGTTGAGCAGGGAGTAGAGCGAAATGCCGGGACGGCTTTTCCACATTTGCAGAACCGCAAGGAGCGTATTCTCCACTTCGATCTCGCGGTCCTCGCACACGCGAAAGAAGACAATGCGGTCGAGAATGCGCTGCACGCTTTCGTTAAGCGTATAGTCGTTTAACTGCCGGCGGTTGCGGGGATGTTTTGCGATATCGCGGGCAAGTTCCTCCCGCCATTTGGAAAGATCGTCAAGAAACGTTTTGTCGAGCGCAAAATCGCCCGTTTTCTTTTGAAGAAGCTTTTTGGTGAGCGTGTCGAGCGACCCAGCGTCCACCGCGTCGCGTGAGAACGTATCATACAAACGGTCGAACTCGTCGAGATATTGCGCGTACGTCAGGTCGAGTTCTTTGATGATGCCGAGTTTCGGCTTTTCGTACAGCGGTTTATGCGTGCAATCGAAAACTCGGAACTGTTCAAAGTCCGTGAGAATGGAAACCGGGACACGGCCGGAGAATCCGTAACGCTTCACCTGGAAAATTGCATCCTGATTTTTCGAAAGGTCGACGAATGGTTTCTTCGCCTCTACGAAAAATTTTGTTTGTCCTTTGATCCGAAAACGGTAGTCGGGCTTTTTGGTGGCTTCTTTAGCACTTGCCTTGTATTGATCTTCTGCGATGTAATCGAGAATTGAAGCATATTCTTTGTATTCCTTGCCGAGCGTTTGTTTCGCATCGAACAACACAGTTTGTTCGCGCACTTCTTTCCCGATGTTCGTTTTTACACGTCCTTCGGGAATAACATCTTGCAGATAGAGCGGTTTCATTCCGCGGTTAGTGATGTCCCAATCCAACGCCTCGAAGAATGGGTTGATCAAATGTTGGCGTGCCTGAGTTTCGTTAAACGATGGGGCTTTGAGCTGATGGATGTTTTGCTCGAAGAAATGAACAAGTTTCTCGATGTGGATTTTGCGGAGTGTCTGGTTTCGCTCATAATAATCACTTCAATTATACAAAAAATCCGCAGTCTGTCCCACCACACGTCCTACGGATTCAATCCATCAAAATGTAACTCTTTTACCTCGTCTGATCAAGCAGAGGGGCGCGCAGGACACCTCGACTTTTGCGTCATTGTCTTCCTTCAATCGGTCTGACAGTGTCTGAAGAGAGCATAATTAATTCTTGGGACAACGTCCCAAGAATTGTGTCATCCTGATCCCGCCGTTCTTTCGCGGGAGAAGGAACCATGACACCGAAGCCTCGTAGATTCACGATGGTGGGTCGTCATGGATTCTTCACTTCGTCCCGGTTCCGCGGGACTCGTTCAGAATGACATTTACTTCTGCTTCATTCTACATATTGCAGCAATCACTTCAGCCGTATCGTCTCTTTGATCGGCAGATCGCGCGACGATGTGCCGACAAGAATTTCGTACGTTCCTTTCGATGTCGCCCATTGTGGTTCACGTCGTCATAATACGCAAATGAAGCGGAATTGAGATGCAGCTCGACGTTCTTTTTTTCTTTCGGCTGCAAAAAAACTTTTGCAAAGGCTTTCAATTCCTTTGACGGACGGAGAACTTTTGCGCTGTCGTCGTGAACGTACACCTGCACGACTTCCGCCCCGGCCACATCACCCGTATTCTCCACGTTCGCGGTTACGCTGTATTCATTGTTCGTGCTCTTTGAGACTGGCGTTATTTTCACATCGCTGACCGAAAATTTCGCGTACGATAATCCATAGCCGAACGGATACCGGACCGCGATATTCTTCGTATCAAAATGGCGATAACCGACAAGGATGCCGTCGCTGTCCTCCGTCTCACCGTTCGCCCCAGGATACGAACCATACGCAGAACAATCTTCCCATCTCTTCGGCATGGTCACGGGGAGTTTGCCCGAAGGATTTATCGTTCCAGCAAGAACCTCAGCGATGGCCTGGGCTCCTTCCTGACCGGGATACCAGGCTTCGACAAGAGCGTTAACATTGTCGATCCAATTCTCCATCACGATCTGCGCCCCGGCTTCAAGCACGACGATGGTCCGAGGATTCGCTTTTGCTACCGCGTTGATCAAGTTCACTTGTGAGGCTGGCAGGTCTATTGAGGGGCGGTCAAATCCTTCCGACTCTTGCAGCTGCGAGTCGCCGACAAATAGCAGCACCGCGTCGCTTTTTTGTGCAAGAGCAACCACCCCGGGCATTTTATCCTCGCTTGGTTTTGTCAGCCCGAGACGCGCAACGGCCCCTCCCTGGTTTTGATAATACTCCATTCTTATATCGTATGATTTTCCCGCCTCCATCGCGTAGTTTACACTTCGCGCTTCTTCCCCATGGTCGTTCCAATTGTCGATCAACAGTTGATTGTCAAGATAGAGTCGAACACCGTCGTCCGTCGAGACAGTTAATTCGAATGTGCCTGATTCGGTTGCATGGAGACTTCCCGTCCACCGGACGGAAAAACTGTCAACACCGATTCCTGCGGCAGGACCTCTTGCTCCCCAGTCAAAATTCACCGTCGAATCTATCCGGCGCATGGCAGGTTTGCCGCGTAATTCTTCATTGGTAAAATACTCACCGAGCAGGCCTTTCTTTCCCGGCTCGTTCGGCGGAGAGAGCAAGTCCGCACTTATCGGCGTAATTGCTCCGGGCAGCTCCACTCCGGCCGCGTAACTGAATGTAATCGACTTTCCATACATTCTCTTCAAGGCGGCAAGGGGCGATTCAGCGGGCGCGGGGTTCACCATCGCGCTTCCGCCGCCACCGGTACGTGCGATTGCTGCGTTCGGGCCAATCACGGCGATCGACTTGTGCGACGCCATTTGCAGAGGAAGAGTATTATTTTCATTTTTCAGCAAGACAATTCCTGCGCGCGCGACATCCAATGCGACCGAACGCTGAGGCAAGCCGTCGGCTTGCGGTCTTTCAGTGGATGACTGGTCGAAGAGGCCGAGACGAAACATGACACGGAGAATGCGCCGGATTTTATCGTCGATCGTTGATTCACTTACCGTTCCTGCTTTAATGAACGGCAAGAGTTTTTCTTTATTGAGGAACTCACCGGTGGGCATTTCAAGATCGAGGCCGTTGTTTGCAGTGGCAAGGGTGCTGTGCACCGCGCCCCAATCCGACATGACAAGTCCCTGAAACTGCCATTCCTTTTTCAACACATCCTGAAGAAGAAAAGTGTTTTCACTGCAGAAAAAACCGTTCAATTTGTTGTATGCCGACATGATTGCCATCGCTCCCCCATCCTCAACCGCAGCTTTGAATGCGGGAAGATATATTTCATAGAGAGCGCGTTCTCCAACTTTGTTGTTGATCGTACCGCGCTCCCATTCCTGGTTGTTCGTCGCATAATGCTTTACGGTGGCCGCGACATTTCCGCTTTGAACCCCCCGGACGTACAAAACAACAGTGCGAGATGCCAGATACGGATCCTCACCGTAGCTTTCGAAATTTCTTCCCCCTTGGGGAACTCGGTTGATGTTGATACACGGTCCGAGGATGACATTGCGGTCCTTCGCTTTCACTTCTTGCGAAATCGCCCATCCGTATCGTCCCGCCAACGCCGTATCCCATGTCGAGGCAAGCATGATAGCCATCGGAAATGCCGTTGATGTTCCCCATCGAACCCCGACCGGACCGTCAGTCATTTTTAATTCTGGAATGCCGAGCCGCGCGTTGGGCTTAGTTCCAAATCCGGTTCCGCCAAGCATGTCGATCTTTTCTTCAAGAGTCATTTTTGAAATCAGGTCGTTAATGCGTTGTTCAACCGCCGTTTGCGGATCCTTGTATCCGCCGCCGGCGGCAAAGGACAACTGGAACCCGAGAATTAGTATTGAGCAAAGTAAGAGAGAATATTTCATTCGATTGATCCTTTGTCTATGTGAGAGAGAATTAACCAATCCAATACAACCCCACCCTAGCCCTCTCCTATAATGGGAGGGGACGTGCCCCCAATTATTTTTCGTCTCCGGTCCCTTTATCACGGTCCAAAACCCTAGGGATGAGCAGCGATGGTTTACGTCGGGCTGAGTCGGCGGCTCTTTTCCGGGAGGCTCCGATTGCCGTGATTGCACGCTCGTAGGCGTCGTCGGTACGGAACTCCTTTTACCATCAGTTCCCGTTCGTACATTTCTGTCGCGATAGAGAACTCTGTTTCTTCGCATGAAATTTGTCCGTCGATCCAGATTTCGTTCGCGGGAATAAAATGGCATGCCAGATCGTTATCGCTCAATCCAAAATCGGGATAAATATCCCGGCGCACCGCCGCACCATCGACGATCCAGATGGAAATGTCTCCGCGGTTTCCAAGAGGAACGCGGTAGATGTTGTGAAGAGCTATTGAATCCGGAAGCTCCGCTATTTCTTTGACGCCGTCGCAATCTGTCGGTGAAACGCGGGAAATTCCCCGCTCATGCACGTGGGCCAGGGAATCGTCCGCACGGCGCATGGCACGTTCGAGTTCCAGGGCACGATTGTGCGCATCGTCATACGACATCCCCCGACGGGCCATCAGTGATCGCTCCAAAAGTTCGTGCGCGATTGTGTACTCGAATTCTTCAGCAGCGATTGCATTATCGATCCATATCTCGTTATGGGGGATGAACGGATACCGTTGGGGATTTCCACCATACAAAAATGCCGGGTACAAATCGCGCCTCACGGCAGCGCCGTCAACAATCCATACGTTGTAGCCTTCCCTTACCCCCATGTGAAGCCGGTATACTCCGCTGACGCGTTGAGCTGTTGCGTCGCCGTTGATGAGGAAGAGTATTAGCAGAATGTATTTGCTCATTGCTTGGGGAGTTATAAGTTTTAAGTTGTAGGTTTTATGTTGTGGTAATCTAGTCGTAAAACAATTAACGCATTACTTATAACCAAGAACATACAACGCATAACGGAAGACAAACGACTCAGAACTTATAACTTAAAACTTAGAACTTACAGCCACATTCACCGCCACTGCACAACTCCAACCTTCACAAGATCTTCTAAGTAATGAGCTACAATTTTCGTCCCGACCGGCGTGTACTCTGCACTCAAGGCATTCCGAATTTCCGAGACGGTTCTTTTTCCGTCGATGAAATTTACCAGCTCGAACCGTTCATCACCGCCGAGTGCGAACTCCGGCGAACTATAATAGAGAGAGTCATTTCCTTTCAATTTGCTTGCCGGAAGGCCGAAATCGAGAGGACCTCTCGTCAGACGAACCGGTATGCGTTTATCGGATTCAACCCCGCCTGCCGGCGAACTACCTTTTGCCCCACGGGCAAGAGCGGCTGTCTGAAGTTCTTTGGTGAAATACTCCCTCTGCCGTTGAACTTCCCCTGTTGCCGACGTTACTTCGCCCGCAACACGCTTGCTTGCATTGAACGTCAACACTGATTCAAGTGTCTCGATCTCCCATCCGGCCCGATATTCGACAATATTTAGGGCGTCTGTCCATGCTGCGGCGAGGTCTTTCACTGCTGCCGCAGTAATACGTTGGCAGGCCCGTCTCCCATCGCCGGCCAAACGCTTCGCCGAATTTGCCGCTGTAAGATGAACGAGGTCGATTGCCTGCTCTTCGTCGAGGTTGGCCAAATACAACATCGCACCAGTGGAAATAATCTCGCATCGTTCGAGCTCGACGGGGTCAACTTTGTCCGGCGTGTCTTCCGAGGTGTGGTGCGTGTAGTCGGAATGGCTGAACATGACACCCGGAATTTTTCTGTCGATAAACATCATGTGGTCGCTGCCGCCGGTATACTGTGTGATGCGGTAGTTGAATTCCGACAAGCTTCCGCGCGGAGTTCGGATGTCCATGCCATCCACCATTTGCGCCATATTCTCTACGACGTCGTTGAGAGCCGACGGGCTTGAATCCGGTGTTCTGGTAATACCCATTATTGAATGGAGGAGGTCGAGGTTTTCGCCGACCATATCCATGTTGATATTGGCGAGAAATTTTCCGCCGAGTTCTGGACCGACCAATTCCGGATGCGCGTCGATGTACGGCATCGTTCCGTTCCATTCCGGTACCCAGAGAAACCGGAACGAACGTTTCGGCTTTGGCAAGCGTCCGCTTGCGGTCAATTCCTTCAGCGTGCGGGCGATGTCAAGAATTGCGCCCGAGCCGCTCGCGTTGTCGTTGGCGGATTCTTTCGGATGGTCGAGGTGAGCACTGAAGACAAGTTCTTCGTCGGGGTGTTCGGTCCCGCGAATATGCGCAACAACGACATCCATGAAATATGGTTCAAGCCCGATTCCTTTCACCTGCCCGTGCACCACAACTTTTTTTCCGGAAAGAAGCATATCGCGGAGCTTTGTTCCCTGCCTGCTGGTAAGGTTAAAACCGAACGTTACCCGGCTCAACTCATCAGTCCGCGGCCACATGCCGGTGTATTGAAGCATATCGGGATGTTCCTTTGCCCGGTCATCGTCGAGAAAACAGACTACCGCTTTCGCGCCGTACTTGAGCACCGCAAGGCGATGGACGGCGCCGCCGTACCCGTTGCGAGAACAATCTTTCCATTCACGTTTTTTCCAACGTAATCTTCATCCCTTTCCCCGCTGCCAACCCACACAAGCTCGGCCGTAACATCGCCGGGGTTGGAATACGTCATCACACTCATCGCAATTTCCGGGTAACCCACAATCCGTTCGTCGTAGGGCTCGACCATCCGCAGCTCTGCCCAGGAAATATCCCAGCCTGAAGGCGATTGCCAGGTTTGGTACGAAACTTTTCCGTCCGATTTGAACGTCTCGATGTACGCATCCTTCTCGGAGAAGCCATAACTGCGAAGCTTTCCAAGGACATAGTTAGCCGCATCTCTGTACTGTCGCGAACCTTGAATCCGATGATACCGCGTGATTTGATACACATGTTCCTTCGCAAGCTCGCCACTGAGGGATTCGTGTAAGAGATCCCGTGTCTTGTTATCGAGGAGGATTGATTGTTCCTGGCTGACGAGTGGGAGGATGAACATAACTGCAGCCGCTGTCACCGCAAAGATCGTCTTCATGAAATTTCCTTTCACCATCGAGTTTCGAGATTACAAATCTTCTTTTTGAAGGCGTTTGAGTAGTTGAATCTGTCCGGCGTGGTACACATCGTGGGAGGCAATGCCGGAAATGATCTGCAAATTTGTCCACTTGCTGCCAGTTGGATTTTTTTTGAGGTCGGAAGATGTCAATCCGGCAATTGCATCATGCATCGATCGGTGGGTTTCGTCGAGAAGGGCAATGTCTCCGCGCCATGCTTTTTCGGTTGCAACCGTGGGGCGTATGAACCAGTTGCTCCCTTTTAAGGGGAATGAACCTTTTTTCTCGTCCAACAACCTTCGCCGCACAATGTATTTCCAGTATGCACAGTGAACGGCAATTTCCCAAATATTGTGGCGCCCGGGAGCGGGTCTCCATCCGGCTTGTTCAATCGTTATGCTTTTGATGGAGCCGCGAAGATTCGATCCATGCCAGGCCCGCTTTTCGTACGACTCGTCAATAATTTGAAGAAGAAATCCTGTCGAGGCCGAGGTGTTGATGTGTTTCATTATTACATCCTCTCAAGCCATCGCATCACACCAAATTCCTCCATGTCGACTTTCCCCTTCTCAAAAACCACCCCTTCTTTTTCCAACAGCATTTTTTGCTTTTTGTATTTGGCGGTTTTTGGGGGAAAGAGATTTTTCCTTGTGCGTTGATGACCCGCTGCCATGGAACGCCCGAGTTGCGCGGAAGATTGTGCAGTGCATATCCTACAAGGCGCTGTTGTCCGGGAAGTCCGGTCAGTCCGGCGACGTCGGCATACGATGCAACTTTGCCTTTGGGAATCTGTTTCACCGTTTCCCAGATTCGCTGATACGTGCTTGGCTCTTTCGGCATTGAAAGTGCATGTTCACTCGCAAAGACGCGGAGAAGTACAGATGATGTATTCTTCGAGAGGTCTGAGTACTTCCAAAAGAGCATCTCGCGCTAAGCCGCAGAGACGTGAAGCTTTTGCTTTACAGTCAATTTGCGACTTTGCGGCTTGGCGAGAGGAAGTTCTTCAAGCGCTTCTTTTCAATACTTTTTTCTCTTCGTCCCGGAGGTCGAACGCTTGTTATTTAATCCCCAGCAGTTCTATTTCAAATATCAGCACGGCATTCGGTGCGATTTGCGCGCCGGCACCCTGCTCGCCGTACGCGATGTCGGCGGGGACAACAATCTGCCATTTCGACCCGACCGGCATCAATTGCAGCGCTTCGGACAATCCTTTAATAATGCCGTTGACCGGAAATACGGCAGGCTCGCCTCTTTTGTATGAGTTGTCGAATTCCGTTCCGTCGATCAACACGCCGCGGTAATTCAGTGTGACCTTGTCGTTAGCTCTCGGCTTTTTGCCGCTCCCCATCGTCAATACTTTGTACTGCAATCCGCTCGGCAGCGTGACAACCCCTTCTTTCTTCTTATTTTCAGCAAGAAAAACTTCCCCGTCTTTTTTATTTTTTTCTCCTGCTGCTTTCATTTTCTCGGCGTGTGTTGCCATCATCTGCGTTTGAAAGGCCATCATTGCAGACCGTGCCTGGGCGTCCGTCAACATCGGTTTGCCATCGCCGTTCAAATCCTTGAGCGCTTGTGCGAGTGCGTCAGGGTTGACGTCGATCATCTGCCCCTTTAAATTCCTCCCTATATCCATGCCGATGCTGTAGCTGACGCTGTCCTGCAGTGTTTTCAATTCCGTTTTATGCTGCGTGCTCTGGCATGCCGGCAGTATGATGCTGAGCCCAATCATTCCGATCAACGTAGTGTACTTCATTAAAAGATTCCTTTATAAGTGTGTTTGTAAAAGAGACAGCATGACTTCCGTCTTTTTGAGATAATATCTATAATACGATTTTTACAGGGCTTATTCAAATTACGGGAAGGAGGGGGGTGTGGTACGGTTTGAATGAACTTATCTATTCTCTACTTTCTCTGTTGCAGTAGAAAGAGGAAACGTCTCACTATATGGGATTCTGTCCGTCATATTTTTGGAAAGCCGGAAGAGCTTTACCCGCTCCAAAGAGTAAAAAGGGGGGATGCTGTGAAGCGGCATTTGGTTAATTTCTTCAGCTGAAGGCATTCAGACTGCGTGAAAAGTCCATTGAGGTGTCATCCCCGCGCGCCGAAGGCGTTCTTTGGGGAAAAGCGGGAATCCATACCCTGCGAACATAAACTGGATTCTCGCCGAGTCGTCTTCGACCCACCTTCGTGGAAATGACAAAACCGGAGGATTGTTTTTTACACAATCTGCATTCCTTCGGAATCCGGAAAGGAGGTGCCATCGTAAGCTTGAGAGACTCCTCTTTTTTTCCGCATTATTCAAATTGTAATTTGATGTTTATAATCTCCGGCCTGTTTCCCGTCCGGATGGGCGGTCCCCACGTTCCGACCCCGCATGAAACGTAATAGTGAGTACTTCCTTTTTTCTTATAGCCCCAGCTCAGTTCGTAGACTTTCTTCGTGATAAAATTAAACGGCCATAATTGTCCATGGTGAGTATGGCCTGAGAGCTGTAAGTCGACCCCGTTTGCTTCCGCTTCGGCAAGCCGGAAGGGTTGATGATCCATCAAAATGACAGGATAACTTTTATCGACTTCCGCCATTAATTCCGAAAGAGGCTTCCTCGTCTTTCCGGTGAACCCGCGAATACTGATGTCTTCCCTTCCTACAACGTACAGGCTGTCGCCGATCTTCACCCAAGTATCTCGCAGCATCGTGATGCCATGTTCAGCAAGGTACTTGCATGCCGGTTCGACCCCGCCGATGTATTCGTGATTGCCCGTAATCGCAAAAACCCCATATTTTGATTGTATCTTTCGCAATGTTTCACCGAGGTTGTTTCTGATCACGGGGCCGATGTCTTCGTCTACAACATCGCCGGGGAGCAAGACAAGGTCGGGGTTGAGGGAGTTGATGTGTTCAACAATTCTTTCCAGCTTTGATTTGCAAACGATCGTGCCGAGATGGATATCGGAAGCGACGGCAATATTCAGCGATTTTATTGCGTGACCGTTTTTTGGAATCGACAACTCAAGTGTCTTGATGATCGGCGTGCGGGCATTAACGTATCCTCCAAGCACGATGACCGTCACCATGATAATGACGACAAACGACGTTACTTCCTTTGTTCGCTCGGGATTGACGGTGAGGAATGACGGAAAAAATGGAACGATGAAATTCAGAAGCCGGATGATATCGATCGCAAACGCGAACAGTAAAAAATAGACCATCGCTGCAAGCCAGAACGATCCGAGCAAAACTAGTGTGCTGCTCAACCAGGAAAGCGTGACACGTTCCAGCATTCTCCCGGCAATGAACGAGATGGACAAAAGAAGAAACGCCGCGACGTAGACTGTCCTCCATGTCGATTGAAATCCGCCGGCCTCCCATTCTCTGATGAAAATATAATAGTTGATAAGGGCGTAGACCGATAGAGCGATCGAAAAGAAAATAACGAAATTGATTTTTTTCATGAAAGGCTGGATGGCAACAGGTGAGTAATCACGATAAAAACCTTACAGGCGAATAAAGATAAACGGCACGTGAAGGAGCGCCCAGACGGAGTACGTTATTGCCGTCTCTTTCCTGTTCGTCGGCGACAGCACAGCAAAGTAGGCGCCCCTCGCAATCGTGTTGCTTAACATCGCGATGATAATCGCCGGAACTACTATTTTCGACAAAGCATCCGACCCGCGAATCAACGAAAGGATAAACGGAACAACGTCGGTGACGCCGACAATCGTCGAAAGTCCGAGGACGCCTGTGTCTCCGAAGCTTTTTTGAACGATACCGGTGACAACAGAAAGAATGACGAACAATGCGGCAAACGCCATTGCCGGACGGATTTCAAACGGGTTCTGCAACGTCGGGACCGAATTTTCAGTGTTTGTCGAACTCCGCCACATAATCCGAGCCGACAATGCAATGCCGATAAAAAAAAGGATCACCAGCCGCCAGGCCAACACAGGAATAATACTGTCATTGATGATCCAGATCAAAATCAGAATCCGGAGATTCATGACGCTCCCCGCAAGAACCGACGCTTGCAACGCTTCCTCCGCGCGCTGGGGATCCTTTCGTGCGATTCTCCCCACGGCCAAGGTCAGCGCGGTGCTCGAGATAACACCACCCAGCGCTCCAGACAGCCACATGCCGATCTTTTGGCCGAATTTTTTCGAAAGGAAGTAGCCGACAAAACCGATCGTGGAAACGAGGATGACAATTTTCCAAATGCTTGTCGGGTTGAGCTTAAACGGAGTGTATTCCTGGTCCGGAAGAACGGGGAGAATGATGACGGTAACAAGAAGGAATTTTATCGTGGCAAGAAATTCGACCTTGTTGAGCCGCTCAACATACGATTCGAGCGCAGCTTTTTCGGAAAGCAGAATGGTGTTGACGACGCCGATCGCCATTGCGATCCACACGTCGACGAGTAGAGCGAGCGCGCCCGTAACGAACGTGAGAAGCGCGGAGATTTCACTCGTCGACCCATAACGCTCGACTTTAATTTTTGCAATGTATGCAATCGACGTCAGTGCGGCGATGGACAACAAGCCGACCGGCAGCATAAGCACCGCGCCAATCTTGTAGAACCATGCGCAGCCGAACCCGAGCAGGCTGATGATCGGATGCGTGCGCACACCGCCGAATACCATTTTCTGCTCTTCGATTTTCGTGCTCTCGCGCTCCAACCCGACGAGAAACCCGAGAGCGAGAGCGACAAGAAAGCGCAACTCGGGCGTCCATTCAAATGTATTCATACACTACCGTATACAATATTTCGTTATAATCGTCTATATTCTTTTGCGGACGTGGGATCGTCGTTGAAATTTTCATGCGTGAATATAGAAATTCCCGATTACAGAATCAAACAATTCGGCCGACAGGTGTGGCTACTGAATACCTTATTTCGTTATCCCAAACTCCTTCAACAAAAATGCGTACACGAACGCTTGTTCTTTGTATGCATCGTAGCGCCCCGAAGCGCCGCTGTGTCCCGCTCCCATATTCATTTTCAGAAGGAGAAGATTGGAACCCGTTTTCGTTGCACGCATTTTTGCGGCATACTTGGCCGGTTCCCAATACATGACTTGACTGTCATTGATCGACGCGGTGATAAGGATATCAGGATATGATTTCGTTTCGATGTTCGAGTAGGGGCAGTACGTTTTCATGTAGTCATAGTCGGCCTTCACATTCGGGTTTCCCCACTCAAGGTACTCGCCCACCGTTAGCGGCAATGTTGTGTCGAGCATTGTGTTTACAACATCCACAAACGGCACAGCAAGGTGAGCGGCTTTACACAGAGCTGGGCGGATGTTCAAGACTGCTCCGATAAGCAAACCGCCGGCGCTCCCTCCTTGAATCGCAAGGCGGTCGTTCGATGTATACCCCTGCTTCACGCAATACTCTGCGCACGCGATGAAATCGGTGAATGTAGTTTTCTTCTTCAACATCTTTCCGTCATCCCGCCATTGGTCTCCCATCTCGCCCCCTCCGCGGATATGAGCTATGGCATAGACAACGCCTCGCTCAAGCAGGCTTAAACGCGGGATGGAAAAATCTACGGGGATCGAAATACCGTATGAGCCGTAGCCGTACAACAATAGCGGACGTGAGCCGTCCCTTTTCATTCCATTCTTGTACACGAGTGAAATCGGAATTTCCGTTCCGTCGGATGCCCTCGCCCAGACGCGTTCCGACACAAATTGTGCCGGGTCGTACCCGCCGAGAACTTCCGTCTGTTTCAACAGCACGATCTCTCCCGACTCCATATTGTACTCGAACACCGAACTTGGCGTGATGAACGATTGATAACTGTAACGGAATTTCGTTGTGTGGAATTCGGGATTAGCGCTGGGGAAGGCGGAGTAGACGGGCTCGGGAAAACCAATGTCCTGAATTCTATCCGCCCGAAAATCAAGCACGCGCAGCGTGTTCAGCGCATTCTTTCGTTCGCTGAAGACGGCATGATTTCTGAACAATGCCACATCTTCTAATTTTGTGTCAGTCCGATGAGGTACAAGTTCATTCCAATTCTCGGGCGACGGTTTCTCAACAGGCGTCGTGACAAGTCGAAAGTTTTTTGCATTCTTGTTTGTACGAATATAGAAAAGACCTTCGCGATGGCCGACGGAATACTCGTGCCCTTCTTCCCTTGCCAGCAGGAGCGCAAACTTATTCTCCCCCCTGTTGCTTGAGAGATACCATACTTCACTGGTGATCGAACTTTCCGAGTAAAGGAATATATATTCGTGGTCGCTCGATCGGCTTACCCAAACCCTATACAACTCGTCCTTTTCTTCATACACCACGTCATCGTTTGACATCCCAAGCACGTGCTTGTGTAATCTGTACGGACGCTTCGCATAATCTTCCTTCACATAGAAGATCGTTTTGTTGTCGGACGCCCACTCAGCTGAATTTACCTGCCCGAGAGCATCCGGTAAAACTGCCCCCGTTTGAAAATCCTTAATGTATCCCCGATATTCGCGAAACCCGGTCGTGTCGAGGGAGTAGAGCAGGAGGTTTCCATCGTCGCTGATTTTGTACAGCCCAAGCCCGAGGAATTGATGCCCCTTTGCGAGCTCGTTGAGGTCGAGCGTGATCTGTTCCACCCCATCCATCGACCCATGTCTGCGGCAATACAGCGGGTATTGTTTTCCTTCTTCTGTTCTTGTGTAGTACCAATACTCTCCGTATTTGTATGGCGCGCTGAGGTCGGTCTGTTTGATGCGGCCGAGGATTTCCTTGTAGAGAGACGCTTGGAACTCTTCCGTCGGCTTCATCACTGATTCGGTGTAGGCATTCTCGGATTCCAGGTAAGCGATGACTTCCGGGTCTGTCTTTTCCCGCAACCAGTAATAATTGTCTATCCGGATGTCGCCGTGAACGGAATCAACCTTGGGGATTATTTTTGCGGAGGGAGGCACGGTGGTAGGTTGTACGCTATAGGTTGTAAGTTCTAAGTTGTAGGTTGTAAGTTGTAAGTTGTAAGTTGTAAGTTGTAAGTTCAAAAAATCAAAGGCCACACAACATATAACTTAGAACTTCTCTGTATCACGCTACTTTATCCTTTTCACGACCACAATCGTCTTATCATCGGAATACTTCCCCTTCGAGCCAAACTTCTGAACATCTTCCAGAATCAACCGTGCAATATCCTTCGCACTCTCTTGTTTGAATTCTAAGAGCTTGTCGATCAAACGTTTTTCCGAATATTGGTTCCCGGATGCATCCATTGTCTCCGTCACTCCGTCCGTAAACAGCAAAAGAACGTCTCCCTTGGCGATCATAATTCCTTCACTCCGAAACGCCTGGTCGGGAAAAGGCCCGATGACATTTCCCGTCGATTCAAGCGCCTCTGTTGTGTTTGTCTTTGCCCGGTAGAGAATTGGATTGGGATGCCCCGCGTTGACATAAACGCACAAGCCGTGTTTATCGTTGATAAGTTCGGCATAAAAGAGAGTGAGGAACCTGTCATCGCTGAACGCCCGGTGAACGAGCGTATTGATGTTCCGGATGAGTGCGGTGATTTTTGTTTGGTACGACGCGCCCATGCGGAGGGCGCCGGAAACGTAGAGCGCCTGAACGGCGGCAGAAATTCCTTTGCTCGCCGCATCGCCGATGACAATGCTGACGCGGTCATTGTCATCGCTCACGATGTAGTCAAAAAAATCTCCGCCGACGACCCTGTCGGCGACAGAGACGCCGAACATTTCATAATTATGGAACCGCAGTTCGTGTTCCGGAAGAATGCTCCGTTGAATCTCGCGTGCCTTATCCAAATCTTTCTCGATCTGCGCGCTCTTCCGCTCGATATGCCTGCTCTTCAACATCGACGTTACAGCGATGCCGATAATGTTGAGTGTCGGCGCGATCTGGTCGTGCGTCAAGTCGGTGTTAAACGACATCACGTACCGATAGAGTTCGCCGTCTCTTACTTTTACTAATTCCCCAACGCCGGTCGCCGAATATTTAAAAATCCCTTTGCTTCGAAGATAGGCATTGGTCTCCTTGGCAACAATGGTGCGTTGTTTTGGCAGCGTTTTGAACACACGATATTCGTTTACTTTGACGAGAAAGTGAGGCTTTATTTTTTCCATCGCCCCCACCTGCCCGACAAGCTCGTACGCATATTTGGTCGCGTTCAACTTCCACACGCGCCCCCCTTGAATTTCGATCCTGTCATTCTGGACGATCTGATGGAGCACGTGCTTAAGGAGCTCTTCACTGGAATCGAATTTCCTGCTGTCGAAACTTTCAATCGTCTTGTGTAATTGTCTCTGATTCATAGTTCCTTAATTAGGGTTTGATGATTTTTGGCTACAAAATGTAACGACATATTCCCGAAGAAACAAGACGGAATGAACTACCCCTTTCTGAAACATAAACTTCTTTTAACCGCGAAGACGCCAAGTCCGCCAAGAAGTTTGAGTATAACGGACAATAAAACCCTTGGCGTTCTTTGCGTCTTGGCGGTAAAACACACATTTATGCATTGTCATCAGTACGGCAAATGCTCCGTTCCTAATTGCCTCATGTAAGAATCTCGATGAGAGATGATTCGTTGCCTCACGTAAGGATCTCGATGAAATGGTAGTCAGAATGTTCATTGAGAGACCTGTGGATTGGGAGAGCGGTTGTCAGTATGAAGAATCTTTTGTTGTAAAGCAACAGGATCAGATGGGATGGTATAGATGCGCCACGGATGCATTATTTTTGGGTAGCCCGGTGGAATCCTTGAGATTTTGGGAGCGCGTAGAGCCGAGTGAGAGAGTTGTTGTTGAAGATCAGCAATCGACCTCATGAGTTGAGCAGGATTGAGAGTGTCATAGAGGGTGGAGAGCTGATCTTTGATGTTTTGAGAAATCGCAGGATGCTGAATGACCCGGTGGTATGGAGTCAGGGGCGGATCATAACGCCGAGAGACTCTGCTGCCGATGCGGACTTTTTCACGGAGCCTCATACTGGGCTGAAAGAAGTTGGTGTAGAGTCTGAGGTGCTGGTAGAGGGTGCGCAAGAGCTGAAGCTGCTCAGCTTGATCATAGCGATAATAGCCGACAGTTTTGCGAACGACGGAGTAGTTTTTTTGCTCGATGAAACAGTTGTCATTCTTGCGATAGGGACGGCTGCGGGTAAAGGTAATCTGATGTTCATCACAATAGCGAAGCAGCTGATTGTTGATGAACTCGCCCCCGTTATCGGAGTCAATGCCGAGCAACGGAAAAGGGATCGTACGAGTGATATCCTGTAAGGCGGCAAAGACATAACATTGGGCCTTGTTTTTGACGGCTCGTGTTTCAGTCCAGGCAGTAGCAATATCGGTAACATCGAGGCTTTGGATATAATCGCCGTAGGCAATACCGCCGTCGTGAGCAACCAGATCAACTTCGACAAAACCAGGCATGGCATCATTCCAATCGGCAAAAGTACGAATGGGGATGTGATGCTTTAAGAGGGTGCCCGGTTTTGTGTGTGAGCGTCCTTTGAGGCGACTTTTTGCTTTGGTTGGTCCTAACAGACGGTCAGCGGTTGCGTGGCTCATGGTAAGCAACTTTGAGCGAAGCTCATCGTTAAGTAAGAGTTCTCCATAGCGTTCAAGGATAGGCAGAGTTTGGCGGATAAAGACCACGAGTCGTTTACCGCACAATCCGTTGGAGATCGCCCACAAACGCTTCAGCGCTTCCTCAACGGGTTTGTCGTAGATACACGCGCGCTTTCGACGGTGCCTCGTAAGAGACAGTTGCCCAACAACGGCGATGACACGCCGACCGTCAACGACACAGTTCTTTCGACGTCCGTAGTTTTTTAAGAGAAACGACGCATAACAGCGTCCATATCCGGTGAGAGCGGTAAACTCGTCGAGGATCCGTATGCGTTCACGCTTCGTTGAGCGCTGGTATCGAGGTGCAAGCTCTTTGACAACAGCATAACGTTCTTTCATGGTAAGCCCCATCGTTTACCTCCTGTCAGGTGATGATAGCTGGCAGGAGTATCTGAAAATTGTGATTGATTTGATATAGATTTTTCCGTGAGGCAATCACATGTTTTCCTATAGATTTTTGATGAGGCAAATCGCGTTCTTGATTGCCCGCCGATTTTTCCCTACATTTTTATCATGTCAACCCCGCTCATGAAGCAATACTCCGAGGTAAAGGCGAAGTATCCCGGCACCATACTTCTCTTTCGCATGGGGGATTTTTTTGAAACATTCGATGAGGACGCAAAAGTTACCTCACGCGTTCTCGGCATCACCCTCACGCGGCGCGGCAACGGCGCGGCGGGAGAAACACCTCTTGCCGGATTTCCCCATCATGCGCTCGATACCTATCTGCCGAAGCTGCTGAAAGCCGGTCTTCGCGTTGCGATATGCGAACAGCTCGAAGACCCGAAGTTTGCCAAAGGAATTGTCAAGCGGGACGTCATCGAAGTCGTTTCGCCCGGAGTTGCATTTTCGGACAAAGTGCTTGACCAGAAACAGAACAATTATCTGGCGGCAATTGCCCTTCCCTCAGCCGTGGCAACCGGAGACGACATGATCGGATTTTCCTACGTCGATATTTCCACCGGCGAGTTTGCGACGACAGAGATTCCGTTCCGCGCTCTTGAACAGCAAATCAATTCCATTACTCCCTCTGAAATCATTGTCCAGAAAAGAGATAAGGATGCACTGCGGCAGCTTTTGAGGTCGTGCTACAGCGGCCTTTTCACGACTATCGACGATTGGGTCTTTCATTTCGATTACGGCTACGAAACGCTCGTCCGTCATTTTCACACCCAGTCGCTCAAAGGCTTTGGCGTCGATGCGATGTCGGTTGGCATCGCGGCGGCGGGATCCGTGATGCATTATCTCAACGAAACTCAGAAGACAAACCTCGCTCATATTCAAAAAATCGTCCCTTACAATATTTCCGACATTATTGTTCTCGATCCTTCAACGAAACGGAATCTCGAAATCACCTCATCGTTCGGAGGGACATCCGACGGAACTCTTTTCTCGGTGCTTGACCGGACCTTGACGCCGATGGGCGGAAGGCTTCTAAAAAAATGGATCTCACATCCGTTGAAAAGGATCGATCAGATCCGATGGCGATCCGGCGGTGTGTCGACGTTCGTCCAAAATGATTCAACGCGGAAGAAAATATCTGCCGAACTCGCTGAGATCGGTGACCTGGAGCGCCTCATCGCAAAGATCGCGACGGGCAGGGCAACGCCTCGCGACATGGTCGCGATGAAGCATATACTGCGCCGCATTCCAGTCCTGAAAACTATTCTTCATGAGGAAACGACTCCGCCTTTTTCCGAGATTAATTCAGCCTTGCAGCCAATCGACTCGGTTGCCGATGCTATTGAACAAGCGATCTTCGATGCTCCGCCGATGAATTTTGCCGACGGAGGTGTCATCAGGCGCGGATACAATACCGAACTGGACGAGCTGACGACACTGGCACATTCCGCGAAAGAGTGGGTCGCGAATATGCAGAAGAAAGAACGGGAGCGGACCGGAATTTCGTCGCTCAAAATCGGCTTCAATAATGTGTTCGGCTATTACATCGAGATCACTCACACGCATAAAGACAAAGTCCCCGCCGATTACATCCGCAAGCAGACGATGACAAATGCCGAGCGATTCATCACCCCGGAGCTGAAAGAGTACGAAGAAAAAATCCTTCACGCAGAAGAAAAAATTCTCACGCTCGAAACGACGCTCTTCAATGAACTGCGAATGCTCGTCGCCTCGCACGCGGCAATCATCCAGCAAAATGCCCAACAGATTGCCGTGCTCGATTGCTTTGTGTCGCTCGCCCAGGTAGCCGTTGCAAACCAATACGTTTTGCCGGAAGTCAACGACTCGACGCAGTTGTCTATCGAAAACGGTCGCCATCCGGTTATCGAAATACTTTTACCCGTTGGCGAAAAATATGTTTCGAACTCGGTGTCGATCGATACGAACGAAAATCAAATTCTGATCATCACGGGGCCAAACATGAGCGGGAAATCTTCCTACCTGCGCCAGGTCGGTTTGATTGTGCTGCTCGCGCAGATCGGAAGTTTTGTCCCGGCGAAAAAAGCGGTGATCGGATTGGTCGATAATATCTTCACCCGCGTGGGCGCAAGCGACAATATTGCTTCCGGCGAGAGCACATTTCTCGTGGAGATGCACGAAGCAGCAAACATCGTGAACCGCGCGACGTCGCGAAGCCTGATTCTTCTGGACGAAGTCGGCCGCGGCACCAGCACATTCGACGGTATCAGCATCGCTTGGGCGTTGACAGAATATCTGCACGAACACATCGGGGCCCGGACGCTGTTCGCGACGCACTACCACGAACTCAATGAGCTGGCGGAGCTTTTCCCCCGCATCAAAAACTACAAGGTGGATGTGCGGGATACGGCGATAAGGTTATTTTCCTTCATACCGTCACGCCCGGGACAGCCGACCATTCATACGGCATTCAGGTTGCGAAGATGGCAGGTTTGCCGGAAGAACTCACGGAACGAGCAAAAAAAATACTCAATAATCTTGAAGATACGCAGCTACGTCCTCATGGTTCAGGAGATGGAGGACATCTTGAAGAAGTCCTTCATCTGCACGCCGGCGGCAGAAGGACAATCACCCCACATGCCGGCGACAAGATACAACTCACCATGTTCGAGATGAAAGATGACGAACTGCGCGCCACACTCAACAAGCTGGACATCGATTCGTTGACACCGCTCGAAGCATTAAAACTGCTTGCAAAATTGAAAGCAAACCTTTCAAAGAACGATTAAGAAACTCTCACACCACGAGGACGAAATCGCAACGCCAAACTCAAGTGAATGTTCTTGACATACGAAGCCCCGTAGGGGGCAACATGTTTGTAGGGCAGGCAAGAACCGTTCAAAAAGCTCCGTCAGGAGCGAAATGTAAAAGGGGAACCATGTGGCAAATACATATTCTCAAATCTATGTTCAAATGACTTTTGCTGTTCAGGGAAGGCAAAATCTTTTGCAACCCGAGCAAAAGGAAGAGATCCACAAATTTATCACGGGTATCGTTAGGAACAAGAACCAAAAACTCCTCCGAATCAACAGTGTCCGGGACCATGTTCATATCCTTTTTGAGCCTCAAACCCGACATCGCCCTTTCTGATCTGGTCCGAGATATCAAAGCGAATTCTTCTCGATTCATCAACAAGAAGGGATGGCTGAAGGGAAGATTCAACTGGCAAGAAGGTTTTGGTGCTTTTTCATATTCCCACTCACAACTCGATCGAGTTATTAACTCTATCAACCGGCAAGAAGAGCATCATCGAAAAACCACGTTCAAAGATGAGTACTCTTGCTTTGTTGGAAAAATTTCAAGTGAACTTTGATCCCAATTATTTGTTTGATTGGATGGATAAGGAAACGACGATAGCTTCATCTCGCTCCTGACGGAGCTTGGCCCCCTGCAGAGTGATATTACAAACATCGGGCTCCTACGGAGCTATTAGACTCAAATTGTTAATGACAGCTTGAGATTTTTTGGACAATCTCAACATTGCAGCTCGGTGACAAAGACTTTTCAGAATTCTATTTTCTGATTATTTGCACTGGCCTCTTATCCTTCCCTCTTGCAGTACAGAGAGAACCGCTTTATCACAAATCACTTAACAAGACAGGGATATATCATGAACCTTAATGACATCAACCTCCTTTACGAATTCAACTATTGGGCAAAAGGAAGAATGCTGGGAGCGGTTGACTCGCTTTCGGAAGAACTCCTCTACAACGATTTGAAAACGAGCTTTGGAACCCTTCATGGCACGCTTGTCCACATTTGCGCCGCGGAAGATGTCTGGCTGCACAGGCTCACCGGAACGGCCAGTCCAAAATTCCTTACGGTAGCCGACTTGCCGACATTACAGTGCCGTCAAGGCAAAATGGCAGGAGGTAGAGAAAGGCATGCTTACCTACGTTCATTCCCTCACCGAAGAACAGCTTTCGCAGACATTTACATTCTTAAACATCAAAGGCGAACCGGTGAGTAATGTGTTGTGGCAGGCGCTCCAACATCTCGTCAACCATGGCACGTACCACCGCGGACAAATCACCTCGATGATTCGGCAGCTCGGCGGCACACCCGCGAACACCGACCTTATCGGATTCTACCGGCAAAAAAAGTGACGAAATGTAAAAACAAAAAATCCCGTCCAGCATTGCTCGACGGGATTTTTTTGCAACAGATTATCGCTTGTTACGCTACGTCAGCTTTCTTCTCTTCTTCTTTCTTGGGCTCTTCCTTTTTGCGGTTCTTGTTCGCATCGACAAACTTCAACTGTTCCGTTTTCTTGTTGAATTTCACCTTAATCTTGCTGCCATCGCTGAATTTTCCTTTCAGAATTTCCTCCGAGACGGGGTCTTCCACGTACTTCTGGAGTGCACGGCGGAGCGGGCGCGCCCCGAATGCCGGGTCGAAGCCCTTTTCGGCAAGAAATTCTTTCGCCGGTTTGTTAAGTTCGATCGTGATATTCATCGAGCTCATCCGCTTGAACAAATCCTTCGTCGCGATGTCGATGATCTGCATGATGTGCGATTTTTCCAGCGCATGAAAGACAATCGTATCGTCAACGCGGTTGAGGAATTCCGGGTTGAAGACCCGCTTCAACGCCTCCTCGATCACGTTCTTCATCGCCTTGTATTTATCCTGAATGGTATTATCGCCGAAACCAAAACCGCCGCTCGACTTAATATCGCGCGCGCCGATATTCGATGTCATGATCAGGATCGTGTTCTTAAAATCAACCCGCCGGCCCAGACTGTCGGTCAGGATCCCGTCATCGAGCACCTGGAGCAAAATGTTGAAGACGTCGGGATGTGCTTTTTCGATCTCGTCGAGCAGCACGACAGCGTACGGTTTGCGGCGGACTTTTTCTGTTAACTGTCCCCCTTCTTCGTAGCCGACATATCCGGGGGGTGCGCCGACAAGCCGCGACACGGAAAATTTCTCCATGTACTCGCTCATGTCAATGCGAATCAACGCATCTTCCGAATCGAAGAGGTAGCGTGCAAGCGCTTTCGCCATCTCCGTTTTGCCGACACCGGTCGGTCCGAGGAAGATGAATGATCCGATCGGCCGCCGTGGATCTTTGAGCCCGGCACGTGTCCGGCGGATCGCTTTCGTCAGCTGTGTCAACGCTTCATCCTGACCGATGATCTGTGTGCGAAGCACGGTATCCATCTTGAGAAGCTTTTGGGATTCGGATTCGGCAATTTTGTTGACGGGAATGCCGGTCATCATCGCAACGACGTCGGAGACACTCTCTTCGCTCACCTGGTACACCGTGTCCTGCGCTTTCAATTCCCATTCTCGTTTGGCAATTTCCAGATCGCTCAATAATTTCTTTTCCAGGTCGCGGAGCCGCGCGGCTTCTTCGAAGTTCTGATTCTTCACCACCTGATTCTTCGACTGCTTGATCTTCTCGATCTCTTCTTCAAGATGGAGAATTTCTTTCGGCACGACGATGTTCGCGAGATGCACCCGGGCGCCGGCTTCGTCCATCACGTCGATCGCTTTATCGGGAAGGTTTCTGTCAGTAATGTAGCGGTCGCTCAATCGGACGGCAGAGACGATTGCCTCGTCGGAATAGTGTACGCCGTGATGCTCTTCATATTTATGTTTGATGTTCTTCAGAATCTGGATCGTTTCATCAACTGTCGTCGGGTCAACCATGATCTTCTGGAACCGCCGGTCGAGTGCACCGTCCTTCTCAATGTACTGGCGGTATTCGTCCAGCGTCGTCGCGCCGATGCATTGCAGTTCTCCGCGTGAGAGAGCAGGTTTGAACATGTTCGAAGCATCGAGAGAGCCTGAAGCGCCGCCCGCGCCGACAATCGTATGAAGCTCGTCGATGAACAAAATGACGTCCTTCGCTTTTTCAAGCTCGTTCATCACCGCTTTCATTCTTTCTTCAAACTGGCCTCGGTATTTCGTTCCGGCAACAAGAGCGGCAAGGTCGAGCGTGACAACGCGTTTGTCGTGGAGAACGCGCGAAACTTTTTTCTGAACAATGCGATTTGCCAGGCCTTCGGCGATCGCGGTTTTACCGACACCCGGTTCTCCGATCAACACAGGATTGTTTTTCTTGCGGCGGCTCAACACCTGAGCCACCCGTTCGATTTCTTTTTCGCGCCCTACAACAGGGTCGAGTTTACCTTCGACAGCCAATTTCGTAAGGTCCCGGCCAAAATTATCGAGCACCGGTGTTTTTGATTTATCCTGCTTCTTTTCCGCGGCCTGATGAGCCTGCGGCGGCGCCGAGGGCTTGCCGCTGATAATATTATCGAGTTCATTGCGCACGACGTCGTAATGGACGTTAAACTGATGCATGATCTGCGCTGCGATATTATCGTCATCGCGCAGGAGCGATAAGAGGAGGTGTTCCGTCCCGATCACGTCGGATTTATAGAGCTTTGCTTCGAGGTAGGTGATCTTGAGAACCTTCTCAGCTTGTTTTGTGAGCGGAATATTTCCGATGGTCAGCGTCCCGCCCGACGTCCGCACGGTATCTTCGATCGCTTTTTTCAGCTTATAGAGATCACACCCGAGGTTGCGGAGAATCTTCACCGCAATGCCTTCTCCTTCACGGATTATTCCAAGCAATAAATGTTCTGTGCCGATATAATCGTGACCAAGGCGGAGAGCTTCTTCGCGGCTTAATCGGATGACATCCTGTACTCGATTGGAGAAATTTCCTTCCATTTACTTTCCTTTAGGTTTTTTTGTAGTCACTCTTCATATATATATTAAACACGCTTCTCTATGAAGAGGTTTCATCGGCAATCCCCTGTAGTTAATATAAATAAAAATAGGAGGGGTGTCAAGAAATCGAAATTTAGGAGAAAGATTCCGCGATTTCATCGCTAAAAGGCCAATTGTGCCTTGACTTTTCACATCGTTTTGGATATATTTTTGGAGTCGAAATTCCGATACCATTCCGCGATAGCTCAATGGTAGAGCATGCGGCTGTTAACCGCAGGGTTGTAGGTTCGAGCCCTACTCGCGGAGCCAAGCAGGACAGGTGATTAGTAGTAATAGCCTGTCCTGTTTTTATTTCTTCAAATCCCGCCTGAAAGTTCCATGGAAGATCGACTACCTCGTTCAATTTCGTGGTTCGATATTTTTTCTCTTCGTAAACCAATCTCTGCGGAAATATTGAACCAAGAATCTTTCCCTTCAACTCTGGTATAGCATTGTCAAAAGCTGCGTCCAGGTTTGCGACAATAGAAACGCCGAATTCTTGATACTCCATGAAATTGTCCCCCGCCTTAATAAGGTCTTCTTTTTTGAGTGAGAGTTCCGTTTTTCTTTGCGAAAGACTGTCTTTGAGTCTTTTGTATGAGCCTTCTTCCATTTTCTTCTGAACGTAGTAGGTATTGTCGATTTCAAAAAGGGCTTTCTCTATTGAGGTCAGTTCTTCATCAATCTTTTCAAGATTCTTTTTCTTGTCTCCCTCTTTTTCTCGGAAGATGTCTTCCAGTATCTCAAGATAAAGCCTCATAATTTCAGGGTGGCAACGCAGGGCTACGGATCCGTTCAACGATCCTCCGAGACCGACATCGCGAACATGGAAGATTTCCTGACCGGCGGGTATCAGTTTCGACATAACGGTGTCACTCAAAGAACCGAAATCACCAAGGCTTCAGAGGAAGACTATCGGGTGATCGACGACTTCACGATTAACTCTTTATTCAGGCAGCTTCGGTACAATGGACTGCCCATCAACATCGAAGCACTCCATCATATTGTGGAATCCGACTTCGCCGAAATCTATGATCCGTTCAATGAGTATTTCGATGGATTGAGTGAGTGGGATGGTAACGAGGACTACATTGCGAATCTCGCGTCGACGCTGACTTTGCGACATCCCGAAGAGCGTGAGACGTTTCTCGATTGCCTGAAACGTTGGTTGGTCGGTCAGGTCGCTTGCGCCATCGGCGATGGCGTGAACCAGACGGCCATCATACTGGTCGGACCTCAGGGAATCGGAAAGAGTACTTGGCTCAATCGACTGATTCCTCCAGCACTCAATTCTTACAGGTTTGTTGGGACCATTTATCCGGATAATAAAGACACGTTGTTCTGTCTCTCTGAAAAAATGTTGATTAACTTGGATGAACTGGAGACCTTGAATAAAGGCGAAATAGGATCGTTAAAAACGATTATGACGTTGGATAACGTAAACGTTCGACCGCCGTATGGTAGGTATTCGGCCAACTTGAAGCGGCGAGCCTCATTCGTCGGTTCCATCAACAACACGGACTTTCTTAACGATGCAACAGGTTCACGGAGATTTTTGGTGTCTGAAGTGGATGCTTTTGATTTGAATGCCACGGTTGATATGGATAAGGTTTACTCGCAAGCAAATGCTTTGCTAGAAGATGGGTATCGGTGGTGGTTCGATCAGGCGGAAATTGAGAAGATCAATGAAAGCAATAAACGCTATCTGCGGCGGACGCACGAGCACGAACTGTTGAACCAATATTTCAAACACGGAGTTGAACAGGAAGTGCAGCAGCGAATGGTTGAACGCAAGCGATGTAGCTCGCAAGTTGTTGGATGTGCATCGAAGCTTTCACATTGATGACAAATCCGTTCGAAACCTTGGCATTGCATTGACTGCTGAAGGTTATCCGAGTAAAAATTCAAATGGGTCGAAAAAGTACTTCGTCATGGTGGATCCCATGATTGCGAGATCTCGGGGGCTGCTTCAGTAGGGGTCAGTAGGTGTTGGGTGGGGGTGATACTTCGTCAACCCCTACCCGATTTTTCTTCGTTTTTCGTACGGAACAGGCAGTTTTTATGGAGAGTAGGGGTTGTAGGAGTGAATATGGATACATTTAATAAAGTATTATCAGCAGGGTAGAGAGAGGGAGGAATAAGGCCACCGCTGCATTACTCGCTAGCTACTTTACAGAAGTGCCTTTCGACCCCTACCACCCCTACTGCCCTACCCGAACCAGGTTCACGTTCAACAAAGCCAAATTCTGGATCGCGAGCTATGGTCAGCCCTTATTGGCGCCAGTGCGAGTAGGTCCCTACTGCTACTGCTGCCCCCTAATGCATAGTCCCTCATCGATTTTCGGATCCTTCACGCGTCCAATGACGATGAAAGTTTCGGTTAGAGTTACTACAATATGGTAACAGGAGTAACTATATGAAACGACCAGCATTAATGAAGCAGCAGCTCGACACTATGAGCTTCATCGAAAACTATTTCAAAGAACACGAGTGCGCCCCCAGCCAGGCGGAGGTCGCCAAGGAATGTAAAGTCCGCCAGGAGAACTTCGGAAAGATCCTTGCAGCATTGGAGAAGAAAAATTACATCAACTTGAAGTACGGCGAGGCAAGAGGAATTGAATTGGTGGTGTGGAGTGACGAGGGAGATAAGTAGTATTTCAATCGTGAACTAAGAAAATCGGGAATGAATACTGCGTAAGTGTAAGCAGATTCTTCTATTCGGGCTGCAGCTGTTGCGAGTGCATCGACAATACGTAAATACATGGTTGCCTTTTCTGTGGTTTCATTCTTATGTCAGAAAAGGCAATAAAAAAGCTCAGCGGGGAGTCTGAGCTTGGATACAATTACGAATTAATCTAAGATCATTTCAAAAGCAATATCTTCTTCGTATCGAGGAAATGTTTGGTAGGATTAGCCACAAGAGGATATTTTTTACTGTTGTTTAACCTGATTCTCGTAAATGCCCGTGATGAGAAGCCACGCGCCTGAAATGAGGAAGCCAAAGGTGAGCACCAAAGCTACGGAGGCTACGTAAAGTCCGGCAACATCTCCTGATATAAGTAGGACAGAACCTATTATCTGAACTACATAACAAGATGTGCCCGCGATAAAGCGACCGGTGCTGAGCCCCACAGAACTCCTGCCCATCTTTTTGGCCTGGATGTATTTTCGTATGTAAGTAATCACCGCAAAGAGCGAAAAAAATAACCATTCGATGCCGATCCATTGATAGCTTTGATTTGCAATGAGGGCGAATGCACAGATCATGAAGACGGCAGCGAAGCCTGTCAACGTTGCTACGGCGCGATTTTTATGGGTTGCATCCTGAGCGGTGATCGAAAGATTGATCGACATGGCTACAAACACCAAGCCCGTGAGAGCTGCCGCTCCGCCTCCCACCATAACGAAGAAATCATACCATTGGTTGATACCCATTACGCTTTATGATTCTAAAAAGAAAATAAATTCGCTACGTTCTTTGTTCAGGGAGCAAAAACGCCACTTGAGCGATTGGTTAGGCCGCAGTTCACAGCCGTGACTAACGAGCCTGCTTATTGGCCTTGAGGCGGCTCCCATAGCTCGACCTTGTTTCCCTCTGGATCAATGACCCAGGCAAACTTCCCATACTCGGATTCGTCAATCTTCTTGAGCACATTGCAGCCTTCTTCCTTCAAGGCTTTGACCAAGGCGTGGAGGTCGTCCACTCGGTAGTTGACCATGAACGGAGCAGAGCTCGGAGCAAAGTGATTACTTTCTTCCGGATCGATTAACCAGGCGGTTGTGCCTGTGACCGGCTTACCCTCAGCGTCGGTCCAATCGAAGGAAGCTCCGCCCCAGACTTGGACATCGATTCCCAAGTGCCGCTTGTACCAAGCCTGCAATGATGGAGCGTCTTTGGCCTTGAAGAAGATGCCGCCGATGCCAGTGACTCGTTTCATATGACCTCCTATGTGTGGTGGTGGTGAGTGGAATGTTTCTTCTGCGGCTTAAGGGGACAGCTAAGCCTCGCCGACGAAAAGCCGCCGCCATGTAGTTAGTTGCGCGGACGTTCCAAGATACTTTCCTCATGTCGCATCAAGCGATAATCTGTTGATAATCGATTCCGAAAGGGCTGCACATATTGTGCACAGCTCGATGGAATTGTTTTTGTCTCGGATTGATTTGATCAAAAGGGGGAATGGGCTCCCCAATGGCATATGTGAAATTAATACTTTGGCAAGAATCTGTCAAGCAAAAAATGGACGGTAGATGAGCCTCAACCCCGAGACTCCTCATGTAACGATCCATCGGGGACGACGGGGATCCATCGATGCTGGTGGAAAGGTGTGATTTCTAAATTTTTATTCTGGATTTTTAGATGGGATCTATAGGCGACTTCGCCATTTGCTAATCTCTCTATAAAGATAGTAGCAAAGGCAAACCTGCCATCAGGCGAAATTGTTGGCAAAGGGAGTTTGCCGCCAACGCATCTTTTTAGGTAGTATTAATCAAATTGTTGTGTGACAAATTCGATAGGGAGAAATGAAAAACGCCGACTTATTTAGGGTCGGCGTTTTCATTTATTCATCATTACTGTCTTAGGATATTTTCCTCAAATATATCAGACTTGCTACTATGTCATTCATTTCATCATCAGATATGTGATATAAATTGTCGTTGCTGAGAAAGAGATGTTTGCCGTTTGGTTTATATTCAAAATTCCAATAGTATGATGCATGTTTATCCCCCGATTGCGTTGTTGCAAATGCGACAACATGGTAATTTGTGTTCTTTAATTCCACCTTGAACTTGCCATCAGCGTCTGTCTTGTCGTGAATGATGTCGTCTTTGAGACTGTCCAGATACATCTGAATTGCAACAGCCTCAGCCCGATAATCTGTTGTGAAGGTGTGGTAGTTGTCGACTGTTTTCTGATATTCGTCTGCTTTCTCTTTACACTCCTGAGCCTTTCTAGACGCTTGTTCGGCCTCCATGGCGTCGCCTTTTTTCTTAAATGTCGCGCTTAAATCCATATAAGAATTGTAAAAACGCGTATAGGTGTCAATGCACTTCAGATTTTCAGTTCTGGAAAAAGCGTCCGCGGCGTTCAAATTCAAAATAAGCTGTTTGTATAAAAGAGTGTTGGTATCAGATGCGGCCTTGAATTGCTCATCTGTCAGGAATGAGACCGTGACTAATCCAAGTTTTACATTACCTGCGTCTTTTGTAACCACAAAGGCTTCTACATTCACTTCAGGTTTACCGCATCCTGCCAAGAGCAAAGCCAATAATAATAAAATGACTGTCATTCTATTCTTCATTCGTTTATTCCACCCGGTGAGTTATGAATGTTTTTAGATTATTGTGGCACACGATACTATTTGGTTGATTTTGAGAGTATTTACTGATTCAATGTTATAGATGCAATACCTGCCATATCACCTCTGAAATCTTTTAGCCAAAGATAGCCCTGTAAGGATGAATCTGCAATTTGAGCCTCATAAAACAGAGGATTTGAAGACTCAGGAGGATATAAATAATCGAATAAAGAATCGTTTTGAATTATTCCTATGTGCGTAAATGAGGTAAATTGTAAATGTTCATTTGCATGTTCTAAACTGTCTCCAATCACGCCATAACCTTTAACAGTATCATTTGATTGATATGTTATGTAGAACACTATTGGTTGACTAATTGCATGGGGTGGTAACGGAAAACTTCCAGACCACGTGCCCATTAGGTTTGGAATAGGGACTCTTGGTTGTAATGGTTCAACTATTGAATTCTTTTTTTTACTGCATCCTGTCAAAAATAATACTGACAGGACAAAAATTATTATCAGTTTGTATCTCATATGTCTGCCTATGATGGGCGTGACAGACCAAGGCTGCGTAATATTAATACAACATTTTTCCTCCTGTTACAACAGCGCGCATGAACACCGCCGCGAATGACGACGAATGTAGTTGGGTGAGTGGGGAGCATGCGAATTTCTTTTCTCTTGTTGAAGATCCCGCTGCTATTAACGGGGACTATTTCCTTTTTAAAGTGTTAGGGCAGCAGCAACACGGTGAACTAGATTTCCAGCGCCATTACAAGGTCGTTATACTCGTGATGTCCTACTTTGAATTTTCTTTCGCCAACTATCTTGTAACCCAATTTTTGATAGAACGCAATTGCGCTTGTATTTCGAGAATGCACGCCCAGGAGCAATCGTCGGGAATTGTGATGCTTCGCGTGATCCAGTGCTTCCTGCATTAATCGTTTTCCAATTCCAGTCCCTTGAAATGGAGATAATAGGTAAATGCGCTTGATTTCGAGATCGTCGGCTTGTGGGTCGGCAATCGGCAGGTTTGGAGGAGCAACTACTAAATACCCGATTGGTGCATTACCGGGTTGGATTTCTGCGAGCCAGAGGCCAAAAGTGCTTTGTTTGAGCCAGCTAAGATACACAGAAGTAGAATGTTGATTCGCGCAATGTGCAAGAATATCATTTCCGTCAAGCATCCCAGCAAAGGATTCGAGAAAAGTGGCTTGCCCGAGGAGCGAGAGGGTGGTTTCATCACCGATTGCACACTGTCGAATCGAAATCTTTTCCAATCTATCGAGAATTCCTTTCTGCGGTTGCCTTACAAACCTCCGCCCGCTGCGGCGACGTGCGGAGAATGATGGGTAATCCGCAACGTAGACTTTTTATTTTAGCAACAACAGTTTCTTCGTGGCCACAAAATTCCCCGCTTCGATCCTGTAGAAATATACCCCGCTCGCTTGCCTCGACCCATCGAAGGTGACCTGATACAAGCCCGGTTGTTTCTGTTCGTTCACCAATGTCTTCACTTCTCTTCCAAGCACGTCGTAAACCTTCAATGTGACGAAACCGTTTACCGGCAACTGATAGCTGATGAGAGATGAAGGATTAAACGGATTTGGATAGTTCTGTTCAAGAGCAAAATGAATCGGAATCTCTTCTGGGTTATCCTTAACGCCGGCGACCATGTCAGATATGGCGCGGCGCCACACTCCGCATGCAGAGCTTCCCCCCGCAAAACCCCCGCTTGTAGAGCTACCGCTGGTAGAGCTTCCGGTTGCAGAACCGACAAAGACAAATGTTCCTTTGGGGTCGACGGCAACAGAAGAGATCAAGAGATTAGCCAATCCTTCATTGGCCGCTTTCCAGCTGGAACCGTTGTTCGTGGATAGATACACGCCGCCAAGTCCAATGCCAGCAAAGATAGTCGATCCATCTGGAGTGACGGCGAGAGAATTGACCCACGGAGTTGGTAATCCATTGTTTATTGCCTTCCAACTTGTACCGTTGTTCGTGGAGAGAAAGACTCCGCCGCCATTAGTGCCAGCGAAGAGTCTCGTCCCATCGGGGCTGATCGCAAGAGAATAAACATAATCATTCGTTAATCCAGAGTCGACAACTGTCCAACTTGTACCGTTGTTCGTGGAGAGAAAAACTCCGCCTCCATTAGTGCCAGCGAAAAGTCTTGTCCCATCGGGGCTGATCGCAAGAGAGTAGACGGAGTCGTTTGTTAGTCCAGAGTCGACCGCCGTCCAGTTTGAACCGTTGTCGGTGGAAAGAAAGACGCCGTTGTGGGTAGTGCCGGCAAATATGTTCTTCCCGTTGGGACTCATTGCAAGAATTCTGGCCTGATCATTTGTTAACCCATTGCTGACTGATACCCAGCTTGAACCGTTGTCCGTGGATTGATACACGCCGCTATAGTAGGTACCAGCAAAGATGTTTGACCCATTCGGGCTAATCACAAGAGACCCGATGCCATTTTCCCCCATTCCGTTGTTGATCGCCGTCCAGCTTGAACCATTGTCGGTAGAAAGAAAAGCTCCGTAAGAGTCACTGCCCGCAAGGATATTCGTATCGCCGGGAGTGAATGCAAAAGATAAAATAAAGACGTTCGTTATTCCGTTATTCTCAGCTGTCCAACTTGAGCCGCCGTTCGTAGAAAGAAAGACTCCATCGGAATGAGTGCCGACGAAAATGTTCATCCCGTTGGGGCTCAGCGCGATGGTCCACACGCCCCCCAATTCAGAGCCTATTGTCCGCCAGCTCGAACCGTTATCGGTTGAAAGGAAAACGTCATCACCACCACCCCAACAACCGGCGTAGATATTCGCACCATCTTGGCTAATTGCAAAAGAAGAGATGTTGGTGTTCGTTAATCCGCTGTCGACGGCTGTCCAGCTAGAACCATCGTTAGTAGAGCGAAAAAGTCCTGCGCCCCACGGGCCTGTTGAGATAATCGGCCCGCTGTTAGGGCTGACTGCGGCAAAGATGCTCCCATTCTTTGTGCTTATTGCAAGAGAATAGACGTTCATGTTTGTTAATCCGCTGTTAACCGCCATCCAGGTTGAACCATTGTCCGTCGAAAGAAAAATTCCGCCACCTAAAGTGCCTGCGAATATCTTCGATCCATCAGGACTGACAACAAGAGACCAAATATTAGTGTTGGTTAGTCCACTGTCTACTGCCGTCCAGCTTGAACCGTCATTCGTTGACAGAAAAACTCCGCTACCAGTTCCCGCGAAGATTTTCGTCCCATCAGGATTTATTGCAAGGGAGTTGACGCCAGTGTTAGGTAAACCATTGCTGACCGCTACCCAGCCTGAACCGTTGTCTGTTGAAAGAAAGACTCCACTGATCCAGCTTTGACAGCCTGCAAAGATATTTTTTCCATCAGGGCTAATTGCAAAAGAAGAAATGCCTGCGTTTGTTAATCCAGAGTATGTCCAGCTTGAACCGTTGTCAATGGAATGAAACACTCCGCCGCCCCATGTTCCTGCAAAGATATTAGTTCCGTCCGGGGTGATTGCAAGGGCATGAACGCTACCACCATACGGTCCATTACTTTGCACCCATTGAGCGATCGATGAATGTGCATCGGTGAATATT
The DNA here is from genome assembly GCA_963714955.1 of uncultured Bacteroidota bacterium. Taxonomy (GTDB): domain Bacteria; phylum Bacteroidota; class Ignavibacteria; order Kryptoniales; family JAKASW01; genus JAKASW01. The sequence continues at coordinate 62,610 of CAVQQJ010000007.1, forward strand.
ACAAACACCACTAATATGAATCGGAAGATGTTTTTCATTTCCTTATCCTTTTGCAAAGTGTGACGGCCAATTGCAGCTAACTACTGCAATGGCACCATAAGTAATTCGTGTGTTCTAACGAACCCTCGCCGCTGCGGCGACGCGCGTCAGTTGTTCTTTAGCGGGGACTATTTCCTTTTTAGAATGGTTTGCCCGCGCGTGGTGGAATACTCATTTGACAAGCGATAAAGATATTACTTGGGCTGTTAGCCTTTTGTTTGTGCTGCTATTCGGTTCTTCCTGTGCTTTTTCCTGTTCCAGATAAATTTTATCGAAACTGCTCTTCGATAACAACTTTCGATGCACTTACCGCAAAGAAGACACTCTGAGTTCGTTACGAGCCCGTCATTCTTGGCGACATATTGTGTTATGGGGATCTTCACCAAGCAGTCCCTGTCGCATTTGCCACAAAAGTTGCATTTATCCGTATCAACCACTGGTATCAATCTTGAATACGTTGTTCCTGCTGCGCAGAGACTGCCCATCATACATAGATTTCGACACATCCATCGCCTCTCCAAAAACAAACCAAAGAGAATAGCTCCGCTGCAATCGTAGAGCCAGACTTGTTTGTAATGGTTGTCGAAATTCATGTCGAAGAACCCAAGATCAAACTGTAGATGTGTTATCCTCCCTGATTTCAGATTGAAGAACAAAAATGCGAAAGCAGTGATAAAGAAGGCATTTACCACCACAATCCGATTCATTTTCAGCCACCATCCTGGCTTGCGCCACGGAATTTTAAACAGAGACTGCTGGCCCGAGAAATCCTGAAGCGTACCAAAGAAACAGAGCCAACCACATCCGACTCTCCCAATGAGGGGTGTGAGCACTATCAGACTTCCCCAGAGAACAACAACCGATGTAACCACTCCCCAGTAAATCGAATGCCAAATGAAAGCAAAGTTTAACGCTCTAAAAAATATGGGTGTCAGAATTAAAAAGACTGTTCTGGCTAGCAAATTATAAGTGAACAACTTCTTCATCTTCTCATTCCATTGACGGCTGGTTTAAAATACGGCAACGCCAACGACGGCGAACGGACCGTCGCTCCTGTCAAGAGCAGCTGGACAGGTAAGCTGCGGCGACGTGCAACACTGCTTGACTATTTCAATAACAACAATTTCTTCGTCTCGGCGAATGTGCCAGCCTGTAATCGATAGAAGTAAACACCGCTTGCAATATTTGCCGCATTCCACTGTCGAGCGTAACTTCCCCCCTGCATTTCTCCGGAGACAAGCGTTGAAACTTCTCTCCCCAACAAATCGAAGACTTTCAACGATACAAATGACCGGGATGGAAGAGCAAACGAGATTGTTGTCGTCGGATTAAATGGGTTTGGATAGTTCTGTGAAAGGGCAAACTCTTTGGGAATTCCGCTGGGCTCATTGACGGCGTCGATTTCATCGCCAGTCGCGAAAATCTCAACGGATGAATAATTGCTTGTCCCGGCAGTATTCGCGGCACTCACATGCCAGAAGTATATTGTCCCAGCCGCAAATGGATTGGATGATTTCGCAACCGTATCTACCAACGTCGTGTCGAAAACAATGTTTCCATTAACGAATCCACCAATTGAATCAAGCGCGTTATTAGATGCAACTTGAAGATGATATGTTGTCGCACCTGGTGACGGATTCCACTTGAAAGTTGTCCTCCTGGGCACCTCAGTCGTCCCAAGCGGTGACGCAAGCAGCGGTGTCGGTGGTCGTTCCATTGGTGTATGCACAATGACTCCATCGTGCCCGACAGCCCAGCCTTCTGAATCATTAATGAAGTAAATATCTTCGAAGTAGATTCCGGGATGCGCATTAACGACCTGGCTTGTCCATGTGTCCCCACGGTTGGTCGATTTCAAAATAGCGTCGTTAGGTCCGCCGGCAACATACGCGACGGAGTCCCCCTGAAGAAAAAGCTTGAAGAATACGGCATCCGGGGTTGATTCTATGATCTTCCAATGTGTCCCGCCGTCAATTGATTTCATTATTAATCCGTTACTTCCGACGCAGAGACCGACCAGGGAATCGAAAAACATGATGTCGGCAAGCCCGGCATGCGTGTAGCTTGAATCCTGATTCCACGAAAGGCCCCCGTTCATTGTCGAGAGGATCAGGCCGGAATCGCCGGTAGCCCAACCGAGGCTTGCATTGAGAAAGAAGATACGAACCAATCTCCCTGAAAATCCGATATACTGTGGATACCAATTCTCGCTCTTCTGGCTCGACGCATCAATGACGGAGAGAGCTGTGTAGCTGCGCCCGCCAGCCATCCAGCATAGCGTCTGCTTATTAGATACCATGCCAAAAATTCCATAATAATCCGCCATGTACGGTGAATTATCAATGTTTTGTTGCCAGGATACGCCGCCATCTGTTGTTGACAAGATGACATTGTAATCTCCGACGATCCAGCCGTTGAGGCTGTCCAAAAAGAAGACCTTGTTGAGGTTTGATGAATACTGGTTCGACACCTCGTTCCATGAAGCACCGCCGTCAGTGGTGCTAAGGAAAGCCCCATTTTGTCCGACTATCCAGCCATTCATTAGCGAGGTGAATCGAACTCCAAAAAGATTTGAAGTCACGTTGGATGCTTGTTGTGTCCATTGGGCTGATACATTTGAAATCACACAAGTAAAAAACGCAAGAAGCAATAGAATCTTTCTCATGGTATTCTCCTTTTCACTTGGTCATGGTTGTTGTCAAATTGCGACGGCAACCAACCTGCGTAATCATGTATGCTTTATTCACACCGCCTAACGAACCCTCGCACGCTGCGGCGACATGCTTCCACCTGTTTTTTAGCGCGGACTCTTTCCTTTCAAAATGGTTAGGCGGTTGCTCCGTGACACACTTTCTTTTCTTCAAGGATGTGTCGTACGGTTTCAGTATTCTCCGTGGTAAATCCTATCTTGACTTTTTTGCCTACAAGTGACATCAAAAATATTTCGTCTCTTTTCGGCCTCAGAATGTCAAGGGGATACCAAGTTGTCAGATCTCTTGTACCCCAAATTCTCCATTTTCCTGTAGACGGTGACGTATGCTCGACAGCGACTGAATTGATCTTATCAAAAGGGACTCGCTTTGAAGTTCCAGGAAAATAGTAATTTTTGAAGACAATAGAATCCGACGTGATCACAATGAGCCTGTCTTTATAGATGACATTTTCGTGCATGGTGAGTGTCTCCTTTTGAATGTAGAGTGTTGCAACCGCCTAACAACCTCCGCATGTTGCGGCGAAGAATGAACACGTTTTGCACAAATACAGGATTATTTATTGGAAACGGCACCAGGCAGCTGACAATCATTCGCTCAGTGGCCGCCTCCAAATACCTTTGCCGGTAAAAACAGAATTTGTGCCGGTTCCGGCGAAGAGAGTAGAACCGGAGACAGCAAATGCAGTAACTACGGTGTTTGCGGGCAATCCCGAATTAATGGCAGTCCAGCTCGTGCCGTTGTTCGTTGAAAGAAGAACGCCGCCGCCCAGAGTTCCGACAAAGAGATCATCCCCAGAGACCGCAAAAGAAGTGACAAATACATCGGTTAATCCTGAATCAACTGCACTCCAGGTTGTGCCACTGTTTGTTGAAAGAAAAACCCCGCCCCCCAAAGTTCCAGCGAAAAGGTTGCTCCCGGCGACTGCAAAAGATGTGACAAATGCATTGGTCAATCCTGAATCAGTTGCATTCCAACTTGTCCCATTATTGGTGGAAAGAAAAATACCGTAGCCGGCAGTTCCGGCAAAGACTTTCATACCGGAAACGGCAAATGCATCAACATAATTGCCCGTTAACATTGAATTTATGATACTCCAGCTTGTGCCGTTGTTACTTGAAAGGTAAACACCATAATAAGCTGCCCCAACAATTATATTTGACCCTGACATGGTGAGTGCTTGATCGTTGGTGGCTGTCATGCCGGTATTGATTGAAGTCCAGCTTGCACCGCTGTTCGTGGAAAGGAAGACCCCGTGGCCATAGGTCCCTGCAAAGATATTCGTATCAGAGACAACAACAGACAAAACGGTAATATTCGTCAAACCAGCATTGTTCCAGCGTGTGCCGTTGTCGGTGGAGAGGAAAATTCCGCCGTCAGTACCTGCAAAGATATTCGAACCTGAAACAGCAAGAGCATTCACTCCAGTGCTCGTCAAACCGTCATTAACTTGAGTCCAGACTGTGGATGAGTTTGCCGCAACGGGATTTTCAGTTTTATGGCTGCAACCAATGCAGGAAATAACAGATAAAAATAATGCGACTATGAATATCAGTTCTTTCATTTTTTTCCTCTCTAACAGTTAAACCTCTGCTGCGGAAGGGACCTGAGTTGTCTACGACCTGTAGAGCGGCAGCATGCGACTTGTTGATCCGCAGTAAATAAATCTACAGGTTTTTCTTTACGAACCAGCAGGAGAATCTACCTTGCCGATAAACAGGATCGTTCCGGATTGATGTTCACGAATAGCAAAAATAAAGGGACGATCGATACGCATCTGCGGAATTTCTACAAACACGGTCGCAACGACTGTAATCACTGTGACAGCTGCAGCTTCGGTCCCTTCTTCGTTGACATCCACGTACGTTTTGTGCAAAACGTCGGATACATTTAAGCCCCCCTCTTGACTTATATGGCTTAAGTCCGCCCTCCTCGCGTCAAACACTATCCCCATCCCAAGCGCCGTCAGGTCATCCCTTAATGATCTGGAATAATTCAGCGTGAATTTCGGCAGGTATAAATCGACTTTCGCTGAATCTAATTTGCTGATGATTGCATTCCATTGTATTTGCGTTAATCCCGATGCAAATTGGTCGATCGAGGTTCCGGACGCGGGCAATATAACCGTCATGCTGAATGACTTATCGCCATACGGCAGATCTATCGCCTGCAGAGAATTATCGCCATAATACGCAAACGTGTTCTCCTGGCTCATTAAATTGCATTGTGTAATGCTTCCATCAGAACAAGTGAATGGCGCTTGCCTGGATTTCGAGGTATCAAACGTGTACGTCCATGCCCCTTTGAAATAAATGGCGTTGATCAGATACATCACGACACTTGGGGGTATAGTGCCGCCGATGATCGTCGGGATTTTGCCGTTTGTTTTCGTGTCGACCCAATTGTTGATGGTCTGTGCCGCGCTGGGCTGAGTAAAATCCAGTCCGTCCACGTCTGCATCAAAATACGTCTTATTCACGCTTAAGAAAGCCGGCAGGACCGGGAATCCGTTTCTATACCAGATGGAATTGGCATTCTGGAATATGACTTGAGCGTCAAGAGCCACTAAATAGGAGGAGATATTCTTATACGAAGTGTTGATGTCACTTAGTGACATCCCCGCATTGCCAAGCGTTTTCTCCAATGAATCAAGCGTCGGACCATTAGCACCATTGAGCAGCATGCCGAAGGCCATTGAAACGCTGAAGGGGGAGATGAAGACGTTCTTGTTCTGCTGACTTCCGTTGATTGTGGCAAAGAGCTTGAAGCCGAATGAATTGTCCGATGAAGAAACAGCTTTTTCCATTGTGCTCAGTTGACCCACAATTGGCTGACCTTCCGACGGTCCGGTAGTATTTGTGCGACAACCGAATAAAACAACTGTGAAGATAATGCAAACAAGAGCGAAGAATATTGTCCTATTCATACTGGACTCCTTTCTTTTAAAGCGAAAGCAAAGATATTTTTTTTACTTCAATTGCATGGCACCACGATCATTGCTTGTTATAGCGGACACACGTTTTAGAATCGTTGACCGATTGCCTTACTTGATTACCATTAATTTCTTCGTTTCAACAAAACTTCCAGCACTAAGCCTGTAGAAATAAACACCGCTCGACAAGTTGCTCGCATTGAAAGTCACCGAGTGTGTGCCCGCAGTCTGACGGTCATCGACTAATGTTCTCACAAGCCGTCCCAGTGCATCATAGACTTTTAAGGTGACGAGGGTGCTCACCGGTAATTGATAACTGATCACGGCCGAGGGGTTGAAGGGGTTTGGGAAATTCTGATCAAGCTCGAACCTCATCAGAAGACCGACCTCTTTGGTTTTGACAGAGGTCGCCATCTCGGACAATGGCCGTTTCCAGACTCCTCCGTCCCGTGTTCCGGCAAACAGGCTACTGTCGTTGAGAGCAATGGCCGTTACACGAAGATCTGCAAGACCGGAATTAACGGGAACCCAACTGATTCCGTCATCGGCTGAATGAAAGACCCCGCCGCCAATTGTGCCTGCAAAGATATCGTTGCTGTTTACGGCAAGCGTCTGAACATAAAAGGATGATAATCCAGAATCAGCTCTCATCCAGCTTGAGCCTCTATTGATTGAGCGGTATATATCCTCGTACGTGGCGGCGAAAAGCGTGTTGCTGTTGGCTCCGAGCGCATTGACCTCGGGATAATCAGTCAGCCCGGAGTTGAAGGCTGTCCAACTGGAGCCGTTGTTCGTAGAAAGAAAGACACCGCCTGTATATGTCGCTGCAAAGAGATCGCTGTCGACGACGGCGAGAGCCAGAACAACCGTCTCAGTCAAACCTAAGTTAACTGCCGACCAGCTGCTGCCGTTATTTGTGGACAGAAAAACGCCGCCGGCTGTGCCTGCGAAAAGATTATTGCCGATTAAAGCAAGCGCATAAACATCCGGATTCGTCAATCCAGAATCTACTGAACTCCAGTTCCTGCCGTTGTTGGTTGAAAGAAAAATGCCGCCGCCAAACTCGCCCGCAAAGAGATTGTTGCCGCTGACCAAGAGAGTCTGAACAGAATAAATGTTGTCTGTTAAGCCGGTATCAGCAGCGTTCCAATTCTCGCCGCTATTTGAAGAATAGAATACTCCGGCGTCCTGTGTGCTCGCAAAAAGGTTGCTCCCCATAACTGCAAGCGCTGAAATATTTGTGAAAGCCAAACCGAAATTAACAGACGTCCAAAGCGCCCCGCTGTTTGTGGAAAGAAATACGCCGTCACCGAGAGTGCCGGCGAACAGATCGGTGTCTCTAAGAACGAGAGCATTTACATGTCTCGAGCCGAGGCCAGAATCTATTGCCGACCAGCTGATCCCGTTGTTTGTTGATAGAAAAATGCCTCCACCGGTGCCCGCAAACAGATCGCTTCCGTTAACGGCAAAACTGGTAACGCCGTAGTCGGCCAAACCGGAGTCAACGGCTGACCAACTGGTTCCGTTGTTGGTGGATCGAAAAATACCGTTGCCGAGAGTCCCCATATACAGATTGGTATCGCTGACAGTCAATGCTCGGACGTTAGCGTACGTTAAGCCTGAATTGACGGGCGTCCAACTATCGCCATTGTTGGTTGAGAGAAAAACGCCGTCGCCGCCTGTGCCCGCAAATAAGTTGCTGCCGTTGACCGCAAAAGCATGAACATCGGTATTGATCGTGAATCCGGAATTTACGAGAGTCCAATTTGTACCGTTATCGCTCGAACGGAAAACACCGCTGTAGGTTCCGGCAAAAAGATATCCGCCGCTGACAGCAAAAGCCTGAACATTAGGATTAGTCAATCCGGTTGTTGCAGGTGTCCAGTTCTCACCATTGTTTGTAGAAAGAAAGATGCCGCCAATGTATGTTGCCGCAAAGAGGTTTTCCCCCTTGACGGCCAGCGCATTAATGATAGGGTTTGTTAAGCCAGAATTGGCGGATGTCCAGCTTGCGCCATTATCCGTCGAACGATAGACTCCATTCGTTAGCGTTCCAGCAAAGAGATAGCTGCCGTTCATTGCGATGCATTGGATCATACCATCTCCTGAGGGCCCAGTTGTTTGGATCCACTGCGCGTGCGTTTTGGATAATGGCACTATAGCAACGGTCAGAAGGAGAAGAACCTTGATCTTAAGTCTCATAGTATTTCCGCAAACAAGATTGAAAGAAGTGTTACGAAAATTCTCAAAAACCGTGCAACCAGCTCGATTATTTCAGCAGCAAAAGTTTTTTCGTCTCGCTGTATGTTCCCGCTTGTAAGCGATAAAAATATACCCCGCTTGCCATAGTCGCCGCATTCCATTGCTGGGTGTAGCTTCCCGGCTCCAGTTCTCCGGAAACAATAGTCGATACCTCTCTTCCCAATATGTCAAATACTTTTAACGATACGATCGACCGGACTGGAATAGCGAATGAGATGATTGTCGACGGGTTAAACGGGTTTGGATAGTTCTGCATTAATAAAAATGCTTTTGGAATAGTGATCGAGTGTTCATTGACGGACGTCGTTGACTCTGTCGTCTTGAATACACCTCCACCATACGTGGCTGCATATGCGTAACCATCGCGGTCAAAAACGATCGACCGTACATCTGAATATGTTAGTCCTTGATTTAGTGAAACCCAAGTGATTCCACTATCTGGTGAAAAGAATATTCCATCTTTTGATCCTATGAAGATCTTCTTGGTCGAATTGACAGATATGGATTGGATTGATTTGGCCAAGAGACCCGTGTTCGATGCAAACCAGTTAGCTCCCGAATCGGTTGAACAATATATTCCACTGTTATCTGTGCCCGCAAACAACTTATTCTCCGAACAAGAGATAGAAATTACCGCATCATTTGGTAGGCCTTTACTGCAAGCCGACCAACTCTTACCATTATTTTGCGAACAATAAACTCCAGACCCTGTAGCTGCATATTGATTACCAGATGCTCCGAAGCCTAATGCAAATACTTTCGAAGTAAGTCCGCTGTTAGCTAATTGCCAACTCGAGCCGCCGTCCGACGATTTGAATAAGCCGCTCTGTGTGGAGGTGAACATGGTACCTGTAGAGTCCATTGCCATTGCTATCACATTCGAATCAGCTAGACCCGTATTTGATCGATACCATTGGTCACCGTTGTCGGCAGAACGATATATACCTGCAGCACCCATGGTTCCCGCAAATTCAACGTTCGCCCTATTAACTACAACGGCGGTCACGTTCATTACACCAATGCCATTGTTAATAGACACCCAGTCTTGCCCTTGATCGGTTGAACGATAAATACCTCCCTCTGCAGTACCTGCAAACAAATCACCGTTGAGATTTGTCGCTATAGACTGAACATCACTTCTCGATAGGCCTTCATTGCTCACGTTCCAATTGTCTCCTTTGTTAGTAGATTTGAATACTCCCGAACCCCCCGTGCCAACATATATGTTGTCATTGGAGTCTGCAGCGATGCACTCAATCCACCATTCAGTAAGACCATTATTAACTTCTGTCCAAGTAGAGCCATTGTCCGTTGAACGCTCTATCCCAGCCACTTCTGCATAGCTTCCCGCGAACATGTTACCATCCTCAGTCATCAGAAAGCAGCTGAAATCGCCTCCACCTCCAACCGGACTCGACGGGGTGGTCATAGTCATCAATTTCCAGTGATCTCCGTCGTCTGATGAGCGGTAGACCGAAAAATTTACAATAGAGAAGAGATCGCCATTTCTGGCAACATAGATCGGGCCTCCGTAAAGCATCTGCGCGCCAACTGATGGCGTTTGAATTCCGTTACTTGTACTGCTCCAAGTTTGTCCGTCGGTCGTAGATCTGAATATCGCATTCCGCTGCGTCATGACGAAAACATCCCCGTCGGGCTTCGAAGCAAGAGAGATAATTCCAAAGAGTGCGGGAATGCTGTCACTTGTGATCCATGTCATTCCCCTATCGGTGGATCGGTAACATAATGGATAATAAAGGTCCCCAACCACTACAGTTCCTTTTGCAGTTATGGTTACACATGACATTGGATTGCTGAACAGGAGTTTCCAGTTGATACCATCATCCGAGGAAGAATACAATCCCGTGGGAGAACAAAGGTAAACATATCCCGAATCGTCACATGCGACAGAATTCAGTGCCGATGTGGCATCTAGCCCAGTATGTAAAGCCGTCCATGTTAACCCCTCATCGGTAGAACGAAATAATCCCACACCTCTTGAGATTGCAAACAAATGTCCGTTTATGCTTGCAGTGATTGCTGTTATATCGCCTCCTGATGGCCCTATTAGACCGCTTGTCTTCTGCCATTGGGCGTTAAGTACCCGAAAAATGAAAATGTCGAGCGACAATACAACAATTAATCCAAAAACGCTTCTTACATTCATGACTATGTCCTTATTTCGAATGGTCTAAAACAATAGTAGGTACTTTCTATAATTACGAAATGCGTCGCGACCTAACGAACCGGAGCCAGCAGCGGCACTTGATTCATCGACAGTTATTACTTCAACAACATCAACTTCTTGGTCTGGACAAAATTTCCGGCCGTCAGCCTGTAGAAATATACTCCGCTCGCCAAGCTCGAACCATCGAACGTCACACGATACGATCCCGGCTGTTTCTGGTTATTGACAAGTGTGGCGATCTCTCTGCCGAGAATGTCATAGACTTTCAATGTCACCATCCCTGCCTTCGTAAGATCGTAAGAGATTGTTGTGGACGGATTGAACGGGTTCGGGTAGTTCTGACCGAGTTCCGATCGTTCGGGTACCGTCGGCCGCCTGAACGATGAAGAAACCTCCGTGAGGCTGCTTCTGTAAAACCTGGCGCCGGAAGTCGCAAGAATCTCCATCTCATCGAGCAAAATGCAGCGCACCGGATAGGGAAGCGTTGCTATGAGAGTCCATTGTTCGCCCCCGTCGGTAGATCGGTAGATAGAGCCCCTCGTAGATCCTGCAAAGAGAATCCCTTTATTGTTGACCGTTGCCGAGATCAGAGATGTGTCGGTGATGCCGGATTTTGTTTGAGTCCATGTGAGGCCGGTATCGTTCGACCGGTACACACCGCGTGAGCCGAACGAGAAAATGAGTGTGTCGCTGATCTTCGCGACGGCGGCGACGTTCTGATCGACTCGTCCACGGTTAGTCCACGAAATGTCGTCCACGGTTGCTTGGGAGATTCTGCCGTCCAGTGTGAAGCCCAACATACCACTTAGGATTTGTGGATAAATTCTATGCGGCGCCGTGTGACAGAACGCTATGTAATTCCCATCCGTAATCCACGTGGGAATCCATTCGGGGAACGTCGCATAGATGGGATTCCAAAAAATACCCTCATCCGCCCCGACCAAGAGATCTCTCCAGACATTGAACTGCGTTGAGTCTGTCGTGAATGGCTGGATGTGGTAGTAAACCTCAAGACAATTGAACCGCCGACCGGACGACATCCCTAACTGATCCGGGATCTTCGTCCATGAAACACCGCTTTGAGAAGTATAAGCGCCGTTCTCTGCCGTGGCGGCATAGTAAGACCCCATCGTATCTTGAATGATCTGAGTGATAAGAGGAAGCGTCAGCGAAGTCTGGGTCCATGTTCTTCCTTTGTCTACAGATCGGAAGATCCCCGCGCTGTCTGTTCCGACAAGCAAAGCGCCGTTCTTGTCGATCAACCCGCAGGAAATATCATATCCACCGGGCAGGGAGTTCGTGAAATTCGAAGTGTCAAGAGGAGTAACCATGCCGCTGTTCAGAACTGTCCATGATAGCCCCCTGTTTGTGGTTTCGTAGACTCCGCCCCATGCCCCGGCATAGACAGTATCTTTTCGGAGAGCTACAATGGTCCTGATACCATAGCCATTGTGGGCAATCCCGGCCGGTCCGATGGAAGCCGTATCTCCCGACGCGCTGATGCTGGATAGTCCGCCGATACTCCCCGTAAATATTGTCCCCGCAGAATCGACCGCCATGACATCGATCGGATTCATGAGCTTGGCGAGAAACGTCCAATTCGCGCCCCCGTTTGTCGAGCGGAATATTTCGTATGCGTAAGCGCCAAGACCTTCGTAGACGCCGGCATACATTGTTCCGTCCGAGCTCACCGTCAACGCAAGGACCAAATGGAATCATGCCCTCCCCAATTGCATTCCTCCCAATCGGCGCCGGCATTTGTCGATCGGAGCATATGATCCTTCGAAGCCGCAACCATCGTAGCGCTGTCCACCATCGCAAGCTCTAACACATCTGTTCCGGGAAACGGATTGGATCCATAAGTTGACCAGTTCTTACCGTCGTCGATTGATCGATAGATCCCGCCCCCGAAGGCAGGTGCGTACAGCGATCCATCCCTCAACGCAATGATCGAAGAGGGAGTAAACGTAAGGCTCACACTATCGAGCAAGGTTCCGTTGGCGGAAAGGCGAAAGAGATACCTACCGTAGGACTGACCAAATGCGAAAGTGAGGATGGTCCCGGGCCGGGAGATGGCCATTGTCGTAACGCCGTACTTCATAGGAGTCTGGCGCCATGTTGCACCCCTATCGGTCGAAGTATAGATTCCGCTGCCATTTGCTGAAGTGCCGGCATACATGATCCCGCTGGAATCAATTGCCAGCGACGTTACCCAATCCTGAAAATTAGGAACCGTTTGAGAATAGACGTTCGCGACGCAGGCCGCGCAGATAATGAACATGACTCTTTTCATGATGATTTCTCCTCCTAGCAAGGATTCCCGTCCTTTTGAGCTGGCCTAACGAATTGCGGCAGGCCTGTTTCCACAAAACCCTCCCAAAAACGCAAAAACCTCTTTCATCGCAAAGCGCGAATCCGGAGGTTATAGGTTTGTTATTTTCCTTCCGCCCGTTCCCCCGGGATAACTAACGCGAGAATGTACCTGTAATCGACAAAAGAGTCAAGGCAAGGATGCGCAAAAAGATATTATCGTATCGGACTCTTCAGCGCCTAAACTAAAATCATTTCTGTCTCCTTGGAAAAATTGAATTTAGCACCGATACAACTCCCGTTAAAATTACGATTATGATTTCGACCGTTCGTTTCTTCATATGTGAATCCTCTGTATCTGATTTGTGAGTGGTGACGTAATGCGATCTTCAAGTTCTTATGCCTTATTAAAACCGCCTCGTTTTCTGTGATAAGAAAGAATGGATGAACTCCGTACTTACTATCCACAATAGGAGGCACGATGACACAGGCACTTTATGAGAATCTATGGCACTACACAGAACAGACACAATTGTTTCCACAGCCTTATAACGCCTGGGAGTGACGATGCCGAAAATCCGTATACTGCTCGTAGAAAATAACCGTATCCTAAGGGATGGAATCGCTGCTCTGATCAACAAGGAGAAAGATTTCACTGTTACGGCAGTGTCCGGGCGGGCGTAACGTAGCAGCCATGACACGTAAGGTGAAACCGTAAGTTGTGCTGCTGGATCTCGGCTTAGTAAGTCAAAACATCTTGGAAATATTCGAAAAATTGAAGAATGAATTTCACGGCATCAAAGTTATCGGAATGGGCCTTGCTCCCTCACAGACGGACATTGTGGAATGTGTGCAAGCGGGGGCGGATGGTTTCATCCTGAAGGACGCAAAGGTAGAGGATGTGATCTATACGATTCGAGCAGTAGCTGCAGGGAAGACGGTGCTTCCCACTCCGATGACCGGGTCGCTTTTCTTTCAAATCGATGAACAGGCTCTCTTGAAAAGGGAAAAGAAATCTCAAGAGGCTTATTCGGATGACGGATCGAGAGAAGGAAATTGTTGCATTGATTGTTGACGGTATGAGCAACAAGCAAATTGCGAGCAATCTCAACATTGCAACTATTACAGTCAAAAGTCATGTGCATAACATCCTGGAAAAATTGGCATTGCATAGCCGCCTTCAGATCGCGAACTTCTCGCGAGACGAAGAGACGTCCAAACGCCATTCCGACCAACCTTCCCAAAAGTACACAGCTGACTCTATCCCGAGCAACGCAGTCCCGTTTCATTTAACTTTTCGATTCGACCTAAGTTCCCAACCCACCTCTCGCCATCGTATCTCGTCCTTGAAAAAGGATTAGCTATTTATTCATCCTTTCGGGCTATTCCAGGTAAAATAAAGTATTAACATATTAATACGTTTAATAAAAAAGAGCACACTGCCCAACGAAGGATAGGTATGATCGTTTTTGATCCGTGATTCCTGTCTTCCGTCTGTATTGTTCAGTGAAGGCTCAACCCACGGACCAGCGTGAATGAAAGTGAAAAAGAGACCCTTGCCAAAGAAGAAGGAGAGGGTGAATTTTACATGAAATCCGGAAGTGACCTTTGCACAATTCATATGTGTGAACTTCGCAGCGGCGTCGGTGATGTTATTGGTTTCTAAAATATTTGTCCACCCCTGTTGGCAGAACATATTTCCTTCATACTGATTGAAAACTAAACGCTTAGAGCCCTTTTACCGAATACTTCTCCACCTTCATTCTGATGAGCTGCGTGTCAGGATCCCTCATAGCTCAGAAAAAATATCTTGCCCATGACGACTCTGGGGAAACAGTTGTCCAGGCAGTTAAAGATTATTCGGAGGAGGATAATCTATTCTCAAAGCTCGTAAAGTCAGTTCTCGTTCAAGATGATGAACTAGTACATACTATTGCATTTGATCCCGACAGGAAAAAAATAAGGCAGTATACCGGAAAATTTATCAGGAAAATCGATATTGAAGTTCTTGACGTATTTGGCGGGTCTGTCGATCATCCAAAAGACTCCGTCCGCAGTTGGCTGGAAGAGACAGGAAATTCCGTCCATTTGAAAACAAGAGAATGGATTATTAAAGACATGCTCCTCTTTACTGAAGGAGATAAACTTGTTCCTTTTGATGTTAAAGAAAGTGAAAGGATAATTCGACTGAGCCCTTATGTGTATGATGTTCGGATCATTCCCCAAAAAATAAAGAACAATGCGGATAGTGTTGACGTTATGGTATATGTCCAAGACAAATGGACTATTAATGGGAGTGTTTCATTCCAGCCGAGTCAAATGGACGGAAGCGTTTCATTGAGCGACCTGAACTTTCTTGGATTCGGAAATGAATTCAAGGGTGGACTTGCGGTCGATCATAACCTCCCCCGGGGATGGGACTGGAATGCCAGCTACTCCATTAATAATATTGAAAGGACGTTCCTTTCCTCGACGGTGAATTATGCGTCGGATCAGATTCACGAACAGTATGGTATTTCCATCGGCAGGGATTTTTTCTCGCCGATCATTGATTGGGCGGGGGGATTCGCACAGAATTGGGTAAACACCAGATATCCCGAGTATTTAAATTCGTCAGGATTAGTGGAAACCGTCCGATATAACCAGCAAGATTACTGGCTAGGCTATGCGTTCGATTTTTGGAAGGTCGATACAACGAAAGAAAATCAGAACAAATTCAATATAGCGGGGAGAATTACCAGAACTGTATATAGTCAGAAACCTATTCAGGATTCAGTCGATTTATTCCAGAACAATACATTTTTTCTAGGTCGCATTGGATTTGCTAGTAGAACATATTATGAAGATCAATATGTCTTCGGTCTTGGTGTGACAGAGGATATTCCGTTAGTCCAGATGATAGCACTTCTTTTCGGTTTTGATGAAGGTTCAAATTCCAGTAGACCGTATTATGGAATAAAAACTGGTTATAGTCTTCGCGATGATTCACTCGGTTATCTGTATGGAGGGTTTCAGTTTGGAGCGTTCCAGAGCCAGGGGAAATGGCTAAATCGCAGTGCCCTTCTGGACTTTTTGTATTTTTCAAATCTCAATGCCGTCGGTAGTTGGAAATGGAGGTATTACATTGGAAGCAGTTATTCATATAGCTTTGACCCGCTTAACCCGCAGGATGTCTTGAACGTTAATAATGGAAACGGACTCAGAGGATTTTCAGACAACTATTTAATAGGAACGAAGAAACAGCTGCTGAGTTATGAAGGCGATTTTTTTTCTCCATTAAAACTCGTCGGTTTTAAGCTCGCGGTCATCATGTTCGCCGATTTTGGAATGATCTCTTCAAACGATCGTTCGATCTTTACCAGTAAGGTTTTTCAAGGATACGGGGTTGGCTTTAGAATTCAAAATGAACATCTCATTTTCCCGTCGTTCCAGTTTATGTTTGGTTTTTACCCCAACATTTATCAGACGGATGGGGTACACTATGCACTATTCCATGAAAGCGCAACCTATTATCAGTTCAACAAATTTCAATTTTCCAGCCCTACCATTGTTTCGGTGCAATGAAATCAGGAAAAGGATTAGCTACTTATTCATCCCTTCGGACGATTGTCTTCTTTTCCATCTTTCCGTAGCATAATTTATGGCTAATCCGATCCAATTCAAGCAATGAGATTCATTGCAAGACATACCAGAGTTTTTGGAAGAGCCTTCACTATCGTGTTTCTTCTCGCATGCTCAGGCTTTGCAACCATTTTGCAAATCTATGCAAGTGAAGAATCTAAACACTGCGATGCCTCTGGCGACCAACCTGCCTGTCACGACAGGCAACTACCGCTGCCTGCAGCTCGCATGTTCGTCCACAACGTAGGCGACTGCCAGAAGAAAACAATAGTCGTTGGTATTGCTGTTTTTCAGTCATCGGAGGAAAAGAATCGCAAGGCGAAGAACGCTACAGCCCTTTCTTTGCTTGCCTCCACGTTTATTCTGCCTGCACCCTGTAACATCTTAAATTGTTCAAACTACTATTGTACAAATAGCATTTCTCCATCCTCCGTCGAGAAGTTCATTCTCAACACAACACTCCTGATCTGATTCTCCACCAGCAACTTTTGCGTACCCAAGACGTGGATGAGCTCCACGTTCAGGTGACCGCATTCAAGGCTATTGCGCTCTGGTTGAGATTCGTAGAGAAGAGGGAATAACCGAGCTAATTCGGAGGAGGTATTTGTGAGAAGGCAGTATGAACATTTGTGGGCTATCATCCTTGCAGGTGGTGACGGGGTTCAAATGCGCGTTGCACTTTCATTGCCGGTCGCAGCCGTCAACCGCCTTTGAAAATTGACGGATATACTATCCGCCGGAGCAGAAGACAATGATAGTGACCCCAGAAAGCAATCACCGAAATCGCAGCCATGCCATCGCATTAACTGGTGGGATGGCATTGATCGGAGTTGCTGCCGGTTGGCTTTGGTTTCCATTACTTCTCTCCTGCGGTCTGTGCCCGTTCATCTATTGGATGATTAGACGGCGTTGTCTTCGGCGATTGATGATTATGAAGCAGCGATTGCCAACTTCATGGGAAGAGATACTTCAAACTCATGTAGCCTTTTTCCGAGCTCTGCAAGACCATGAGAAAGAGCGATTTCGACAGATGGTGAAAATTTTCCTGGATGAAGTCCGAATCACTGGTATCCGGACCGAGGTCGATGACACCATTCGCGTTCTCGTTGCGGCCAGCGCGGCGATCCCTATCTTCGGATTCCATGATTGGGAATACCATCGGCTGGGTGAAGTGCTGGTCTACCCCGACTCGTTCGGAGAGGAATATGAAACTAATGGGAAGGCAGATAGTAACATTCTCGGCTTAGTAGGCTTGAAGCAATTACGGGGTGTGATGATCCTGTCCAAGCCTTCTCTCTTAGAGGGTTTCGATAGCTCTTCGAATAGGGATAATGTCGGTATTCATGAGTTCACGCACCTGGTGGAGCAAGAGGAGATTGAACACGGTTTGCCTCCGGAGGTTCCGTGGCCGGCAGTGAAGCACTGGGTGAAGTACGTTGCGCGTGAACTTTCCAATTCATCTGAGAATAGCTCTTACATCCGCAGCTATGCATATACGAATGAGCATGAATTCTTTGCCGTGCTGGCGGAATATTTTTTCAAGTCGCCGGAGCTGCTCGAAAAAAAAGATCCGGAATTGTACGAGATGCTTCACGAGATGTTTCATCAAGACACATTGTCTTTGTTGAAACCGAGATCTGCACATAGCCCGAGATTCGGTCGTAACGCTCCGTGTCCATGCGGGAGCGGGAAGAAGTATAAGCATTGCTGTTTGCTGAAGGCAAATCAAATGACAATGGCACATGCGGCTTGACAAAGAGTCCTCGGCTTCGGCCCAAGAATGAAGAGCTTTTTCAACTGATTGTTCAAAGCTTTAAAGAACTGACACAGTCCAAATCAAAGGAGGCAATAATGCCTATCCAACTCAAAGAAGAAAATGAAGGGAACCTGCTTATAGTTCATGTTGCCGGCAAGCTGGCAAAGAAGGATTATGAGCGATTTGTTCCGGAGTTCGAAAGACTCGTACATCTGCACGGGAAGTTGAACCTTTTATTCGATATGACCGGGTTCCACGGTTGGACCGGAGGAGCGATGTGGGAGGACATTAAGTTTGATGCGAAACACTTCAATGACATCGAACGGCTGGCTATTGTTGGCGACACAAAATGGGAGAAGGCGATGGCAGTCTTTTGTAAGCCGTTCACTACGGCGAAAATCCTCTACTTCGAACATACTAAAGCCGCCGAAGCGCGGCAATGGCTTGCGGGGAAGTAAGAAAATGGAAATAAACTTCATGCACCCATGAGTAGCTCTTAAGGTTATTGAGATTAAATTTTTCGGATTTTATTAATTGAGACATCTGAAAAATCGTCTCTCGCCAAGGCGCAAGGACTCCTTTTTTAAATCATTTTGCGACTTTGCGTCTTCGCGTGAGTCATACTTTTGGAATTATTCAGAAGTCTCTAATTATAATAATCGAACATAGAAAGGAAGATTATGAATAGGAACAATTCTTGCACTGCGATCCATCCATCGCATTTGGCTGCCGAAGTAGCTATAACAGAATTCCGCCATCTGGGTTTCGAATTGAAGGAGCTGGCGAGGGAATGGCCTTACCGTTCTGTGCTTTGCAGATGGGCCGCAATTTTGTTGATTGCTGCCGGAATGCAAATTCTGATATTCCAAACCTCACATGCAACGACACCAAAAAATGATGCAAGAAGCGCGAAATCTACGGTCAAGAAAATTACGGACGGCGGCATCACGGCCGCTGTTGAAGACGAATTAGTATTCGAAAGTGGAGTCTATCCAAACGATGTGGATGTCAGCACCAGCCAGGGGATCGTCACTCTTTTTGGATCGGTGGACAACCTCCTTGCCAAAGGCCGGGCGTTGAAGATCGCCGAGAGCGTGCGGGGTGTGCTTGGGGTGATTGACCGGATCACAGTGTCGCCCATATCGCGTCCCGATGAAGATATCCGGAAGGACATCCTGATGGCGTTGCTGCAGGATCCTGCAACGGAATCATATCAGGTGGCAGTTTCGGTGCAAGACGAAGTTGCCAGGTTAACTGGCAGCGTTACTTCTTATACAGAAAAGGAATTGGTTGCTCGGATTGCCAGGGGCGTCAAGGGTGTCAAGGAAATCAAGAATGATATCACGATCAATGCTTTTGCAAAACGCACAGACGCGGAAATTCAGGCCGACATCAACGATCGCCTCGAATGGGACATCTGGATCAATGGAAACATGATCTACACGGTAGTAAGCAGTGGAAAGGTAACGCTGACCGGTTCTGTTGGAAGCGCGATCGGTAAATCACGTGCATATGACGATGCATGGGTCAGCGGAGTGACCTCCGTGGACTACAGCGGAGTGAAGGTCGATCCAAGGGATCGCAATGATGAGCTTCGAAAATTAAAATATGCAATCAGGCCTGACAGCGCAATCAAAAAGGCAGTGAAGGCTGCACTTCGTCTTGACCCGCGCGTTTCGGCTTTTTCTCCTAATGTAACCGTCGAAGACGGATTGGTACACCTTCAGCGGAGTCGTCGGGAACTTGAAGGCGAAAATGTCCGCCGAACAGGATGCGAAAGACATCGTGAGCGTTTGGCTGGTCGAAAACTTTCTGAAGGTGAGGCCAAAGGAGCAACCCTCTGATGCGGACATGAAGAAGCAATTGACGGCAGCCCTATTCTGGGACCCCTTGCTGGATGGTTACGCTATCGAGGCCGCTGTCACAAACCGGATAGCGCGCCTCACAGGCTCGGTTGCTACGATTGTTCAAAAGGCCGAAGCAGAAGATGTTGCTTCGCGGACAAAGGGAGTGTTGTTCGTGCATAACTCTATCAAGATTGAGCCGGAGTTTTCGGTCACCTACTCCGATTGGCCGGAGAGCTACGCTTACGACTGGCCTCATTTTTACCATTCACCTTTTGACGGCACCGAGATCTTTCAATCACAGCCATATCTAAGCGACGAGCAGATCAGAAAGAAGATCGAGGACAAATTCTTCTGGAGCCCCTTCGTGGACAGAGGCGACATCATGGTCACCGTTAAAGGTGGTGTGGCAACCCTAACCGGCACTGTCGGGACCCGGATTGGGTGGAATGAAGCTAACAATGATGCCGAAAAGAGTGGTGCGATCGAGGTGTTGAACCGAATCACAGTCAAGAAAGGAGGTTGGCTCTGGTAGGAGGCAACTTGGGGGCGTAAAATGAAAAGTGAAACTGAATTTCGTTGTAAACCGATTTACGTACAAAGTTATTCTAACGTGGGATCATTCATTCACATTTAATGAAAGGAACAAGACCATGAAAGGACTGCGAAATATCGCGCTTATCCTTCTACTGGCAGGTTCTGCTGCAGTGTATTCCGGATGCAGCAGCGGGCCCAGCGCCGATGAACTGGCGCAGCTTGATCAGCTCAAATCCGAAGTAGAATCACTGAAGAAGGAAGTTGCTGCGAAAGAAGCCGAGAAGGCATCACTTGAAACACAAGTTAAACAAAAGAAGGACGAGCTCGCTACCGCCGAGAATAATCAAAAGTTAACGCGGGAACGGCTCAATAGCCAGCATTGATCACACTACAACTAATAAGAGAGGAAAATATTATGAAAACCCGAATTCTCACCCTCTTGGCTGTCCTTCTCGTTGTTGCGACTGTGTCAAGCGCACAGGAGAAACTTTCGAAAGAAGAATGGCAAAGACAAATGATCCAATACACAGCACAGCGAGACAGTCTTAAGGCTGAGCTGGCGACACTGACGAAAGATGTTGATGGTCTTCGTTCAACTCTCGCCAGCCTTGTGAAGCAAATCCAGGCGGTGAAAGACGAGACGATCGCATTGACGGGTGCAAGTGATGCGATGCAGAAAGATTTTGAAACCCGCTTGAAAGCCCTCGAAGATCGCGTTGCTGCGCTGCTCACCCTTTCCAATCAGGACCTCTATGCCCGCAGATTCGAAGTCGATTCCGTGCAGGCCGTGAAAGACAACATGATGAAGGAGCGCATTGCGGATGCGGAACGTTACTATCTGCGTCTTCAGAAAATTCAAAGCAATATCGACAATCTCCGTGCAACCCTTGCCACCGTTAAAACCGTGGCAGCGGAGGAACAGCATTATGTTGTGCGATCTTGGTCAAAGTACCACGATTGCCTTTGGAATATTTCAAAAAAGAAAGAAATCTATGACAACCCCTTCATGTGGCCGAAGATCTGGCAAGCCAACAGAGATCAAATCAAAGACCCGGATATTATCCGGATCGGTGAACGCCTGAAGATCCCGGCCCCGGGCGACTTGACAACTGCTGAGAAACGTGCGGAGCAAAAATATTGGAGTAAAAAGCACTCGTAGCTCTTACGTCGGGAAGAAAGGGAAACCCTCCAATCATATACAAAAAGGGGGGTT
This sequence comes from uncultured Bacteroidota bacterium, assembly GCA_963714955.1. Taxonomy (GTDB): domain Bacteria; phylum Bacteroidota; class Ignavibacteria; order Kryptoniales; family JAKASW01; genus JAKASW01. Next base: position 84,023 of record CAVQQJ010000007.1, read on the forward strand.
CCTTTTCTCCCACAACTTCTGAAAGCTGCAATTCCGATGGCTCAAATGGCTTATTTGATATTCACTAAAAGATTTTTAAGTTACGTTTCAGGAATAGAAGTTTGCCAACGTCACATTTGCCGCCGAGGATTGAATTAAAGCGATGGACAGTACAGCTGGTAGGAATTCTTCGATAAAATACTTTTGGCTGAGTCCAGCTCTAGTTCTTTTCTTTCGGAAGTCGCCCCGACAACGATAACTCTGGGACAAATATGATACATCCGATTTTGAAAAAGTTTCAGATCTTTCATGAACGAGAAAGTCCGGAATCGGTAATTAGGAATATTGCGCAAGACGCAGTATTTCAGGGGACAAATCTTTGGATTCTGATCTTCGCAATATTGATAGCATCATTGGGGTTGAACATAAATTCAACCGCGGTCGTGATTGGCGCGATGCTCATTTCACCGTTGATGGGGCCGATCATGGGGATAGGTCTCGGAGTAGGAATAAATGATCTTCAATTAGTCAAAACAGCGGCCAAAAACTATTTTCTTGCGGTGAGCATAGGTCTGGTCACCTCATCTGTATATTTTGCATTGACTCCTTTAAATGAAGCTTACTCCGAACTATTGGCGAGGACTGCTCCAACTATTTACGATGTTTTGATTGCACTATTCGGCGGATTCGCAGGTATCGTAGCCACATCGAGCAAGCAAAAGGGAAATGTGATTCCCGGCGTAGCGATTGCAACCGCTTTAATTCCACCGCTTTGCACTGCGGGCTACGGTGTTGCAACAATGAATGCGGAATATTTCTTCGGGGCATTTTACCTTTTTACCATTAATACCGTTTTCATCGCCATTGCGACTCTTGTTACAGTCAAATTATTGCATTTTCCGCTGAAGCAATTACAAGATAAAAGAAGCGAGATGCACTCTCGCAGAATAGTTGTTGCCATTACCATCTTGACACTCATTCCCAGTATTTACCTCGGATATCAGATGGTGCAGCAAAATAGATTCATCCATAGTGCAAACCTATTTATTAGGGTCAATTCATCCATAGAGGGTAACTATTTATTGAATAAGAGCATTGATTTTCACGAAAGAAAAATAACTCTCATTTACGGGGGCAAGGATATACCTGAATCTAAAATCAATTCTATGAACGGGCAGTTAAGCGCGTTTGGTCTAAACCGAGTCACTCTTGAAGTAAAACAAGGTATTTCTATTTTAGATGAGAGCAAGGAGTCAGGCAGAATGGTCCAGCTTACACAGATGTTGGCCGAAAAGGAAAAAGAACTAATGGTATCCACAGCAACGACGGACAGCATCGCTTCGCAACGTTTGCTGGCCCAACAAATATTTAAAGAATTAAAGATTCAATACCCGGAAATTATATATTCAACAATTAGCCAGCCTTTTGAATACTATGACAACAAGGCAAATAATGTCCCATTGGTTTTAATAAAAGTTAAGAGATCTCTTTCAATCGCAAAGCAGAAGCGAATGAAAGAATGGTTAAAGACAAGGATGCAATCTGAAAAGATGAATGTCATAATAACAAAATAGATAGAAATGAATCTTATCTTATAATTGAGGGAATTTCGCAGTAGGTTAAGATTATCACGAATCGCTGCAAGTCTTCGAAAGGAATGGCTATTCGCGTCAGCGTAGCGCCGACAAAGCAAAATGCGAAGGGCATAATCCTGACGGAAATCGAAATCTCGAAATAGTTAGAATACAGAGGAATAGTATACTTGCAAGACGCGCTAATCACGGATCGGCTGCAATTCGCATTTACAGTCTCTTCTTTTCACATTTAGCATGTTTTGTCAGATCACAATGCATCGAAGGCCTCGCAAGGAATTGCAATCACCTTAACGAAAACGAAATCGCTCAATACGTCGACGCCCTGGTATCGGACAAGCAGGATCAGTTCTCTCCGTAAATCTTGGCTTATGCGGAGGAGTGTTTGGAGCGTATGGTGGAGGTTATGGGGGTATTCAAGCTCTTGATTCCACTGTCAAGATCTCTGCCGCGAGATCATCATGCGTCGCATGAGGGCTTCGGAATGCTTTTTGGGGGAGGGGAGCATATGGTTTCAATCTAGAAATTTCCGTCATTGAGTACTACCGGCTTCATCCGCCTTTGGCGTGAGCTGAACGACATGTCAGGCGCCACGCGAATCATTGGATTTAAATATGTTTACAGATTAGATCAATGTTCATTTCCGAAAGGCCACCTTCGATAAAATGCACATTTGCACGATCAGGGTAATTGTCCTTAGGGCGAACTATATCGACCACGAACATTTGTTTTTCGGAATCGGATAGGAAGTCTTTTTGCAGATAAGAATTTATCCTGGAATCTGCAAAGCCGTATCCAATAATGATTAAAATGTCTGATTCGATTAGATTCGTCCGAAAATGTTTAATTACTGCAGAATAGTACGGTCCACGTTCATAACGGCTTACTTTGTGAAGCGTGCCTGCAAGAAAATCTGAAACAACGTTCGATGATCGTTGTGAATATTGAAGTGTGCCATCCTTTAGAACTTCTTTGTGGATTTCACCGGGAAAAACACCCCAAGGAATTTTCAGAAGATCAGATTTCTCGCCAAAGCTTGCCCAATAATTATCTATGCTTCCATGTAGTTTATAGAGACAGAACCGTTCTTTGTATGTGTCGGTGAACTCCCGAAGCCTGACCATATAAGTGGAGAACTCATCAAACTTCTTTGCGTAGTATTGAGAGCCCAATTCTGTAAATCCGTCGTCTATATGCCCTTCAATAGCATCGCTAAGGGCAAGACGCTCCATGTAGAGATCATGATTGAGAGTGTGAATATGAACTGTTGATTGTTTCCCGAGTTCTTCGAGAAGTAGAAGAAAATTCCTGTACCCAGGGTCGTAGGGTTTACACAGATGAGTCTGTTTCAAACGTCTTGTTAGAAGGTTAGCGAGAAGTTGGGTGAACGTATCGTTGAAATCCATAAGGAGATGATGAATATCAGAGACCACGTTGTGTCGAACCCGAAATCCTTCAAGGAAATTTTGCAAGTCAGCAGAATATGTCTTGGTGTTGTAGGCAGAAATATAGTAATCGTAAAAAGTTTCATAATGAAATGAGCCGGCAGATTTCAAGACATTCTGACTATAAAATAGGAGAAACTCGTGCACGAATTTTCTTTCTTGTTCTCCCGTAAATGACGTGTTTGGGTCAGCCTTTCGATTTAAAAACCACGCTTCACGGTTCGTGTGTACACCAATCTCAGAGGCATCAATCTTTCCTAGTTTAGCATTTATTTCTGCCGTTGTCGGGTAGCCCGCCGGTACTGAAAATCCAGACCCTAATAAGAATGACGCTTTGTTCATGGGAAAACTCTCGATTGACGGCTAACGAACCTTCGATTGCCCTCTGCGATTCGAAGAGTCGTAGACTCGTGTAGCGGCGACGTGCAGTCAGACAGGCTTAGCGCCTGTTTTGAGCCTGAGCGCCACTACGCAATCATTGTATTCAATAACTTTATCATGACCGTTGTGCCTACCTCCTCCGTGCTTTCGATCGTGAGACTCCCTCCGTAGAGCTCCGTAAGCGTTTTTGCAATTGCCAATCCAAGACCCGCTCCTTGTTGCTCATGAAGGCGGCGTTCAAATTGCTGGAAGGCGGTAACCGCAGCGATTTGCTCAGGCGAGGTGCAGCGCCCCTCATCTTGTATTGTTATCGTGACCTCGTCGTGTTGCTTGCCCCGATAACATCGCAGCTTATCATCTTCAGCGTTGCCGTAATCATCGCACGGTAGTTGTCTTCGTCGTCAATGACGAGTATTTTTTGCTGCGGAAGCTGACCGATGGTATTTGCTTTAGCGTGTTCCATTGTGATGGATTCCTCTCACCGCCATCATTGCGAGTCGATCGCCTTGCGGATCTTCGCCAAAACTTCATCCTGCATATACGGCTTCTGAATGAAATTTTTTAGTCCGGCTTTGAACATCTCGGACTTCGTCTCCGGATCGAAAAAACCGCTTGCCAAGATTACTTTTGCTCCCGGGTTGATCGCTCGAATTTTCCTGAAGACATCTTGACCGCTAAGGAGTGGAAGCCCCACATCGGAAAGAACAACGGCTATCTCTTTTTGATGGCTTTGATACATCTCTACTCCTTGCATACCATCTTCTGCCATCAATACCTTGTAGCCCTTTGAAACAAGAATGCCTTTCGCAAGACTCCTCAGCATCTCCTCGTCCTCGATTACCAAAATAGTTTCTGTTCCTCCCGGTATTTCCTCGATGCTCCAGGGTACTCGTTGCCCTATTTCCGGTGCACGTTCCGCTATCGGAAGATATACGGTGAAACTCGTTCCCTTTCCTGGTGTGCTACGGACATCAATGAAGCCGCTGTGATGTTCAACGATACCGAACACCACGGACAGACCTAAGCCGGTGCCTTTTCCGGGACCTTTTGTAGTAAAGAACGGCTCGAAGATTCTCTGGCGCGTTGCTTCATCCATTCCGATTCCCGTATCAGTCACTTCGATCTGGACATACTGCCGGGCAGTTGCTTTTGAGAATCGTGAGCCGACAGCCTTACCGTCGATGGTCCTGGTGGAGATTGAAAGCGTTCCAGAACTTTGCATCGCGTCTCGTGCATTTACAAAGAGATTCAAGAGCACTTGATGGATTTGGCCGGCATCGGCAACGATCGCGGGCAAATCTTGTTGGAGAGACGTAGAGATGATGATGGTCTTAGGGAATGTCTCTCGAAGAAGCTTGGTGAGTTCCCCGATGATATTGTTGACCTTAACGGTTTCTAAGAGAGGTTCCGCCTTCCGCGCAAAGAGCATGAGCTGTTTTACCAGCGAAGCACCGCGCTGCGTTGCCTTCGTAATTGCTGCGACACTCTCTGCATGCATCTGCGGATCTTTCCTCAGACGTTCCAGGAGAGTTGAATGACCCAAAATGATACCGAGAATATTATTGAAATCGTGGGCGATGCCGCTGGCGAGCGTGCCAATACTTTCAAGCTTCTGGGCTTGCTGGAGCTGCGTTTCTAAGCCTCTCTTTGTATCCTCTGCTCGCTTGCGCTCCGTAATGTCCTGGTTGGCGCCATAGACCTTATAGGTACGTCCCGATTGGTCTTTCAGCAGTTTTATCATAACAGTTACATTCGCGATATCTCCGTTGTCTCGATAGACTCTTGCCTCTTGTGTTATGGAAAAATTTGGATCCGGTGACTCTATAGCCTTTTGCAGAGCCTCGGCCACTAAAGACGAATCAGCAGGATAAACAAGTTTCTTCGCGAATTCTTGAGCGCTCATAATATCCCCCCCCTGTTTTTCAGCAGAGGAGCCATGGATGAGCCTAAAATACTGATCGCTGAAAGTAAAATTTCCCGAGTCTACATCATATTCCCAATAGCCGAGTTTTGCCAATTCTGTTGCAGCTAATAGACTTGTCTCGATTTTTTTCAGATTGGAGATGTCGCGTCCAATGGTCGATGCGGCAACGACATTGCCTTTGCTGTCCCGGATGGGAGATACGCTCAGCGAGATTCGAACGTCCTGACCGTTTTTCTTGCGGCGCAACGTCTCATAATTTTCGACATTATTGCCTGATTTGATTTTATCAAGAATTTCTTGCATCTCTTTATCATTTCCGAGCGAATTTAGAAGAGATAGTGACTTGCCTACCATTTCACTAGAGGTATATCCATAGATCGTTTCCGCGCCGAAGTTCCAGCTCGTGATGATTCCATCCAACGTTCCCCCGATGATCGCATCTTGGGATGATTCGACAATAGCGGCAAGGAGTTTTGACTTCTCTTCGTCTTTCTTGCGCTCGGTGATGTCCGTTGCAACACCAATGAGCGCAATTGCTTTTCCTTCGTCGTTCGTCACGATGCTGGTAGATAGGGATACGGAAAATTCGGAACCGTCCTTCTTCCGATTCAGAAGCTCTCCCTGCCAGCCCCCTTGAATTGTTGCGGGAAGAATGTTGCCTGCAAGCCGATTCTCATTCTTTTCAGATCTCACAATTCCTATGTTTCTCCCCAATAGTTCATCCTGTTCATAACCGTACGTCTTCAGAAACGATTGGTTGACAAAGAGAATTTTGTCGTCAGGATCGGTAATGCTAATGCATTCGCTGATGCTTTTGATTGCCTGAGCAAGCATTCTATTCTGTGTCTCAGCCGCTTTGCTAATTGTTATGTCCTTAAGAAGAACAAGTTTTTCGTCGAAGCCTTGAACCGGAGAATATGAAATAAGGCAATCTGCCAGGGTTCCATCTTTCCTGATTATCTGCAGTTCGTCTGTGCCGACGATACCTTGCAAAAGCTTCGCCCAGCTCTCTGACAATTTTGGACGGTATTCTTCCGGAACGACCTCCATAAAATAACGGCCTTTGATCTCTTCAAATAGATACCCTAAAACGGGCGTGATCCTCGAGTTGCAAAACGTAAGTCTCCCGTCGTTCGTCAGAGTAAAAATGACATCCGTTGAACTTTCCATAATCGCTTCGTAGAATTCCTCACGACGCTTGATCTCCGCGGCTGCAAGTTTGCGTTCGGTGATGTCATTGAAGACAGTGAGCATGGCCGGTTCCCCGGCGTAATGAAATGGAATGCCTGATACTTCAACGTCAATCGCTTTTCCGTCCAGCCTCACGAATTTTTCTTCCATCATGGGGGCGGAAACACCTTCAGCTATCGATTGCTGGATTCGTTTCAAAACAAGCTCCCGGTTGTGAGGATGCACAAACTCTGCAACCGACTTTCCGAGGAGTTCAGCCGGACTGGCGGCTCCGATAAATTTAGCGCTCGCCGGGTTGGCAAAGACGATGCGGCCCTGACTATGGACAACCACGCCATCAGGCATGGTTTCAACTAGGACACGATAACGTTTTTCGCTTTCGCCCAAAGCTTCTTCTGCCTTCTTGCGCTCGGTGATGTCTTCTGCCATTCCTATAATCTCAAGGGGAATTCCATGTTCATCCCGCACCATTGTCACAGAAAGATTGGCCCAGATCAGATTTCCATTCTTGTGGACATATCTTTTTTCCATGGTATAGTTGGATATTTTTCCTTCTATTAGTTCTTTAAATAAGTTCAAATCTTTATCGGCATCATCGGGATATGTAAAATCAGCAAACTTCATTTTGGATAATTCATCATTGCTGTACCCAAGCATTTTCGACAAAGGCAAATTTGAAATGATGAGATGTCCTTGTATGTCAAGCAGCGCAATTGCGACGGGCGATTGGTCAAATATGGATCTAAAACGCTTTTCACTTTCTCGAACGAGCTGCTCCGAGTGTTTGCGCGCCGTGATGTCCTCTGCAACCAGCAATGCTGCCTTGTGTCCGCCGTACTCCAGAGTTTGCGATGTTATCTCGACGTCGATCGTGCGACCGTCTTTTAGCTTGTGGCGCCACTCGCCCGAATGCTGCAGTTCCCACTGAATCTTCGCCACGTCATGAAGCAGGCTTGCAACGTCTTCCGCCGGACGGATGTCTTTGATTGTCATTTTGAGGAATTCTTCACGACCGTAGCCGTATTTCTCAACGGCGGCATCGTTCAAGTCGAGGAACTTGAGTGTCTCTACGTCGTATATCCACATAGGGATTGGGTGACGACGAAACAGGAGGGTGAAGACCTCCTCGCCCGATGCACTTCCTGAAAGGATTTTCCCCGCAGATTCGCTAGTCTTCATGGCCCATCTCCGCGCATAATCAATTGGACTTCAATTTCGCCTATATTCGATAACTATTGGCCTCTGTAATGCCATCAGGCTCATTGGGTTGAAGCACATCTAGCAAATGCAGATCCAGACTGCCTCGTGCAGGGAGTTGTTATTGTTGATGTTTGAGAGAAAATGCTGCACGATGGGCTCATCGTGGAAGGGAAAAACGAGGGTAGGAATACAACCCCTTGACGCGTGGGTCAAAAGTAATTTAGAATCTTACCTCGTTAAAGTCAAATCGGACCACTACCAGGCTTCAAGTGTCAGCGCACTTGGAGCCTCGCTTTTTATTATCTTCCTGTCGAGTGATAAAGTATCACTTTACAGGGCAAAAAATATATTAACCCCTCTGGCGGTCTTTCCATTTGTCAACCTCTTTTGCGTCCAGCAAAGTAAGGCTCTTAAATTTATGCGTGGTAAAGTCTCCCAGATAGAGATAATTTCTAATTGCATTAGCCTTCACACCGAGTACCTCAGAAGCCTCTTCGACTGTAAGGTACTCGGTCTCATTTGCGTTCTTTAATGTTTTTACCTTTTTCATGACGGGTACAATATAAGTGATAAACTATCACTTGTCAAGTAAAAAATAAAGAATTATTCATCCCGCTCTTCAACCTGGTATCTTCTTGTTCCAATAGTATCTGTTGGCGGTATTTCGTCCTCTTGTTTTTTGATAAGCCCGCGCTTGAGTAATTCTTGATACCGTTCAACAAACTTTCGATACTGAGGATTTGCGTCGTACTTATCTTTATTTTCTTTTAGTATTTCAATAACTTTTTCATGTGCTGACATTGTTATTCCTTTTAGAAGTAGTATTTGCTATGCAGAAATAACTTTAACTTGCCTCGACGTATATACTCAATCATTAGATCATTGTATTGTCTAATCAATCCCCTCAACTTTGGTTCGTTTGAATAATCATCGATTTCAAGGCCAAGTTTTTGAAGTTTTTTTACCCCTATATTTCTCCCATGTGAATGCCACTCCTTATTATTACTAAGTCTCTCTGCTATCTTATCTGCGCACTGCTCCTTATCTACCTGTGTTACTGGCTGGCCAATTTTTTGTGGATTGGTTCTATGTAGAGTCCAACTCTTGAATTTATACTCAACAAGCCATTGTTTTGATAAACTTTTTGATAGCTCCGATGCTTGTTCATAACTGTTCAATGTCGCAAGGTCAAGATTTTGGAGAATTGCAAATTCTGCATCTGTAATAGTACCGTTTTTTGATTTTTCAATAAGCTTATTAACTTGATCCAAATATCCTAAAGCGGGAACATATTCTTTCCCGTTAAATACTTGTGGATCAATAGGCCCTAAAGAAGAAGAGTAATCCATAAAAATTTTATCTCCAGACATACAGAATATAGTTCCTGCGGACATTGCGTAGTCAGGGACTATAAAGTAGACTTCGCTATAATGATGGCGTATTATCTCCACCATCTTTTCTGTTGTTTCTGTGCTACCGCCCGGAGTATTAAGTCCTATAACAAGTCTATCTCTCTGTTGAGTTCTTGAACTGCGCAAGTCTTCAATAAAATCTCGGAAATACTTTTCGTATGATGGATGTATTTCTCCGAAATAGAAAACTGCATCTGCGCTGAAATGCTTCTCCAATCCTTTCAGTTTAGCCGTGAGCAAATCAGATATTGTTTATCAAAGACTGGCATTTAGATTTTCAGATTTTCCGTGGCAGAATTTTGAAAATCGGAAAATAAAGGTCAATAGTGACAACCTATAACTTAGACAAATAATACAATCAAAAAGTTCCAAGTGATAATATTACACTTATCGTGCCAAAGTGATATAATATCATGTAATTATTACCGACTTTTTATTAAAAAATACTTGAAAACGTACCCACTACCCGGACTACGAGGTGATCGTGGAAATCAGTGAGCGGCCTCTTTCTGGATATGGGCGAAGAGACCAGAATAAAAAAGCCCGACTGGGGGGAAGTCGGGCAGTGACCCTTTCAAGGTGCGATAACCAGGGAGGGGTTGTCGCACAGGTCGTCTGAAATATAAATATTCGATGCGAATGTGTCAAGATGAGAAGAAAAAAAGCGGAATAGAAGAACAAACTATTCTATTCATAAGAAGGAATTATGAGCAATCAGGAATACGATCAGTTGTGGCATTATAGTGAACAGTTCTCCCGCGACCCCTTGCAGCAAAATGAACTCGTCACTATGGCATAAAAAGAAGGAGAGCGACTTCGGAAGCGGTCAACGACTGGACTGATGAAGAGTATGATGCATTTCCGATCCAAAGAACTGAACAAACGCAGTGCATTTCCTGCCAAAGAAATAGGAGAAAGAACACTCGATGCGTGGAATCGACCGGTTTCAACGGCAAACGGCATAGAACGGGCATGACATTTTTTTCTCAAATTGGGCCACTACCCAAACGACTCTATTTATATATCGGGAAAACACGACTGCGTCTACAAGGAATTTGGAGCCATCCACAAACTGATGTTCCATCCTCAAGCAGACAGCTCAAAAAAATGCGTTCCCAACGTCGAGCGAGACGCAAGGTTTGGTCAACACGGGAATATTCCTCCGAACAGGCAAAAGAAAGATCTGTTACAACTTCCACTCAAAATCCCCATACTCCAGGAAATATAGTATCTGATTTATGGTCATTTGCGTCTTACGCTTAATCGCCTCCAGCGTATTAAACGCATTGTGCGGCGTCATAATCACGTTTGGATAATTCAACATCTCCCGGACGACTCCGGCAAAATCCGTTTCCGATGCCCGGCCTGACCGAAGGGCCAGTGCGAGATTCCCTTCGTTTTCAAACACATCCAATCCCACGCCTCCCAGATGTCCTTCCTTGAGAAGTCTGAGGAGGGCATTGAGGGGTGAAAGTTCACCACGGGCAATGTTGACGAAGATGACGCCGGCACGAGATCGAGAGAGAACTTCGTAGGAAAAATACCGGTTGTTCTCTTCGGTCAAATTCATCGAACACACGATTACGTCTGCCCATAAGATGCCTTCCTCGACAGAGACATATTCCACGCCCTCTTTATCCCGGACTATATCGACGCCGCGCACATTCATTCCCAGCCCCCGTCCGATTTCTAGTATTTCAGCGCCGATCCTCCCGACTCCTACCACGAGGAGGTTTCTTCCCTTACACTCTATCCCGGTTATTTCATCACGATTGAACGACTGAAACTTCGTCATCTGCGCTCTAAGTTTTCTGAAAAGTGCAAGGATGAGCAACACAGCATGTTCCGCGACGGCGCGGGTGGCGTACTCATCGAGATAACCACAGGGTATTCTCACCCCCGTCCGCTGCTTGAAAGCAACTAAGTGATCATATCCTGTACTGCGGCTAAGAATCCCGCTAAGACCAGCAGCCCACTCCGGCGGTATAGAGGATTGCGTCCGGATGCTGATAAGTCCGGCGGGCGGTTCTTTGTGACCAGCTTCCTGAATAGTCTTACTCGTTGCTTCATACGAGAATCTCTTGCCGACATATTTCTGAAACAATGCCGCTTCTTCCTCAAACACTTCATATAAAAAAACGTCCATAAATCCTCGCCGATAAACTATTTTATTACCGGTTTGTTCAACTCTAAAAAATCCGAAAGAAAGGCCCTTCGTTGCACCCGAACCCGCTCGCAAATCGCACACTCAATAATCGGTTGATTTCATTCCAACCAACAATCTCTATAAAGGCAGTGATGGGAGCGCCACCGGCTGATTCAACCAGGAGTGGAAAGCACAACACCTTTGCGATCGGATTGCACATCTCTGACAAATTCACATCCTCAATCAACAGAATGTCTTCATCCAACAAGAACTTACGATGTGCAATCTTGCCGATATCCCTATTATGGTAACTGAACACCGATACAAAATCAATACTAACCGCGTATTGTCCGAAAATTATTAAACCGAATCCGACTTGCGCGCAAGAATCAGCAGCCGTATCAATCGTGCATTATTCAATCACCAAGGTAATTGATCATTTTGAAAGTATTCACAGACGATAAACTGCCAAGCCTAAGAGTTGCTTTTCCGGGCAAACGCTATGCAACACTTGCAGCTTATGATCGACACAGGTAGAAGCGCTCGTTCGGCTTGTCTGCTTTCGTAGACTGCATGCCCACTCGGGAGTAGCGTTACAGGTTCGGCAGATGTCGGACAGCTTGTCGGGAGGATCGTGGTATGTCGAAGTTTCTGGTAAGATAACTCAATATGGTGACGACATCCGCCTATACTGAACCACTACGGAGAAAGGATTAACCCCTTTTTCATCCTTTCGGACTATTACTTCTCAAAGTCGGCATTGGTCCACTTTTGCATGCTTGGCAGGAGATAGAACTCGCAGCATATTTCCTCATCGGGGGCGTCCGCGCCTACGGCGAGAGATTATGGAAATCTGCGTGCGTCTCATTTTCTTCGCCGAGCTGGAGTTGTTACCTATGTGGATAACAGCCGAAAACCATGCAGTAAACATCGCTTGTTGGCGTCTGGGGTGTGGCAGCCCGGATATGCTCCACGTGTATTCGGGAGAGTACAAGGGATTAAGAAAATGAAAATCTCTGACGCAAAAACACAACGGAATTCAAAGCTCTCCATCCTGATTTTTGTCCTCCTGGCTGCCGGCATTCTCACAGCCGGCTACTTCTATTATGCTGACTACGAGCATAAATACCGGACCGTGGTGGAGCGACAGCTTTCAGCAATAGCAGAACTCAAGGTTGGCGAACTGGTGCAATGGCGAAAAGAGCGTATTGCCGACGCTGAACTATTCTACGACAACGAAGTTTTTTCCATTCTTGTTAAGCGATACTTCAAAGACCGGAACGACCGCGATGCAAAAACAAGAATCGTGGCATGGATGGGAGAGGCACAGAAGGCAAATAGGTACAATCTCGCAATGCTGGTAGACGCGAATTTCAATACGAGATTGGTAGTTCCGGAAAACAAGGAGGGAGTGCATTTAATTCTTGATGAACAAAGTGCCGGGATTGTGCGGTCCGGGAATATTGCTTTTCAGGATTTTTACCGTAATGACCAGGATCAACATGTCTATTTGAATGTCCTGGTTCCGATCAGGGATATCGCTTCTCCGAAAACGCTCCTCGGCATCCTTGCACTGCGGGTCGATCCCGAAGAGTACCTCTATCCTCTCATTCAACAATGGCCCATACCAAGCCGCACATCGGAAACTTTGATCGTCCGCAAAGAGGGAAGCGATGCGCTGTTTCTGAATGAGTTGAAGTTCCATGCAAACAGTGCTCTCAATTTGCGAATTCCATTGACGCAGACGAACACGCCCGCGGTAGGAGCGGCATTAGGCAAGGAAGGAATTATCGAAGGAGTGGACTATCGAGGGGTGCCGGTGATCGCCGACATACGGTCTGTACCGAATTCCCCCTGGTTTCTTGTCGCCCGCGTTGATTTCTCGGAGGCGTACACACCCGTTCGAGAGCGAATGTCGATGATGATTTATCTTATCATTGCACTTCTTGTCGGTTCAGGGGCGAGCGTCGGTCTGCTTTGGCGCCGCGAGCACGCTCGCTTTTACCGGCAGCAGTATGAGGCAGCGCAAACGCTGATCGCTTCGGAGGCCCGCTATCGTCGCCTCTTTGAGGCGGCGAGAGACGGCATTTTGATCCTCGACGCCGAAACGGGGATGGTTGTGGATGTGAATGCCTTCTTAATCGAATTGTTGGGCTATTCGCGCAAACAATTCATCGGAAAAAAGCTCTGGGAGCTTGGGTTCCTTAAAGATACTGCCGCAAGTAAATTGAATTTTGCGGAATTGGAGGAGAAAAAATTTATCCGGTATGAAGATTTACCGCTTGAAACGTCCGATGGGCGACGGATCGAGGTTGAGTTCGTAAGCAATGTCTATCTGGTTGACCATACAAAGGTGATACAGTGCAACATACGCGATATCACCGAACGCAAGCACGCGGAAGAATCCTTCGCCCGACTGGCGGCAATAGTCGAATCATCGGATGATGCCATCATCGGAAAAGACTTGAACGGCATTATCACCAGTTGGAACGCAGGTGCAGAAAAGCTCTTTGGGTATTCTGCACAGGAGTCTGTGGGGCGCTCAATTAATCAGATAGTTCCACAAGACCGCTTGAACGAGGAAGAGCAAATTTTGGCCAAAATCAAACGGAACGAAAGCGTTCAACACTTTGACACTGCACGATTGGCAAAAAACGAACAGCTCGTTGATGTCTCTGTCACGGTTTCGCCGATCAAAGATGTTGCAGGCAATGTCGTTGGTGCCTCGAAGGTTGCGCGCGATATCACCGAGCGCAAGCGGGCGGAAAAAGAAATCCAACAGTTGAACGCCGAACTGGAGACTCGCGTGGTCGAACGCACTGCGCAATTGGAGGCCGCAAACAAAGAGCTTGAAGCGTTCTCTTATTCAGTATCGCACGACCTGCGGGCCCCCTTGCGGCATGTCAGCGGCTACGTGGATTTGCTTGCCAGACATTTCCAATCAGCATTGTCCGAGAAAGGGGCGCACTATCTGGATTCAATTGCAGATTCCACGCACCAGATGGGAAAACTCATTGACGACCTGCTGCAATTCTCCAGATCGGGAAGGACGGAGTTGCACCGCTCGCAATTAGAGATGAACGGAATCGTTCACGAAGCGGTAGAATCCGTAAGCAAAGATAATCCTGGTGTTGCGATCGAATGGGTTATAGGAAAATTACCTTCCGTCTCCGGCGACGATGCAATGCTTCGGCTCGTGTGGATCAATCTTCTGAGCAACGCTGCCAAATTCACACGGACAAGGGCAAAAGCCTTAATTGAAATCGGAGCCACGGTTGACACAAAAGATGTAACGTATTTTGTCAGAGACAACGGCGTTGGGTTTGATATGAAATATGCATCGAAGCTGTTCGGAGTATTCCAACGTCTCCATTCCACAGAAGAATTTGAAGGGACGGGCGTTGGGTTGGCAAATGTGCGCCGCATTATCATGCGTCATGGAGGACGCACATGGGCTGACGCTGAACTCGACAAAGGCGCAACATTCTATTTTTCGATGCCACATAATTGAGGAGATTAGGCTATGGAAGAGCTACGGAAAATACTCTTAGCGGAAGACAGCCCTAAAGACGTCGAGTTGACTCTCGAAGCGCTGGCTGAACATCATCTTGCGAATCAGGTCATTGTCGTCAAAGATGGTGTAGAAGTAATGGACTATCTGCGGTGCCAGGGTAAGTACAACCTACGGAAACCGTGTCTTCCGGCAGTACTGCTGTTGGATATCAAAATGCCGCGCATGGACGGTCTTGAAGTGTTACAAGCTGTCCGTAGCGATCCGGCCCTGAGGTTATTACCCGTCGTTATTCTCTCATCTTCCCGCGAAGAACAGGATTTGATGAGAAGCTATGAGTTGGGAGTCAATGCCTATGTGGTCAAGCCGGTCGATTTCAAAGATTTTATCCGAGCAGTGAAAGAGATTGGCGTCTTCTGGGCTATCATTAATGAAGTACCGCCGGAAAGTATGTTGTCCAAGGGAACTAAGAGCTAAGGGGTTACCATGCTACGAGCACTTTTACTTGAGGATTCGCCGCGAGATGTCGAGCTCATACGCGAGTTGTTGATAGATGCGGGATTTGACCTGGAAATGGACTTCACGGCGCTCGAAAAAGAATTTATCTCTTTGCTCCGCAGCCGCACGTACGATATTATTCTGTCTGATTTCAACTTACCCGGATTCGATGCATTCGCCGCATTACGATGGAGTTTGGAAATTTGCCCCAATGTCCCTTTTATCTGCGTCTCCGGCACAATTGGCGAGCATACTGCCGTCGAACTTCTGAAACAAGGCGCGGTAGATTATGTCTTAAAGGACAAATTGATAAAACTTCCTTCAGCAATACATCGAGCACTGGGGGAAGTAAAAGAAAAAGAGACACGACGAGAAGCAGAAGCAGCGTTGCAGGAGAGCAAAGAGCGGTATAATGCTCTTTTTGAACGTTCGCTCGATCTTGTGTATATCTGTGATTTCGAAGGGTACTTCATCGATGCAAACGATGCCACCTTGAACTTGCTTGGCTACAAGAAAGAAGAAATCAGGTCGCTCACATTTGCCTCGCTGCTAAGCGAGGAACAGTTGCCGCTTGCATTCAAAGTAGCGCAAGAGATCAGAGAAACCGGTGGCCAAAAGGGTCTGGTGGAGTTTAGGCTGCGGTCCAAAAACGGTGAAGAAGTGCGCGTGGAGTCAATAGGGTCCGCCATCATGTCCAATGGAATAACTGTAGCGATCCAGGCGATAGCACGTGACATCTCGGAGCGCAAGCGGGCAGAGGAAAAACTAACCAGGAGTGAAGAAAAATACCGCAGCATCTTTGAAAATGTGCAAGATGTCTATTTCGAGGTCTCGATCGACGGAACAATTCTCGAAGTCAGTCCCTCCATAGAGATCATGTCGAACGGACAATATCATCGCGAAGATCTCGTCGGGAAGCCGATGGACGATTTCTATTCCGTTGCCGGCGGGCGGCGAGCTTTGCTCGCATTATTACGCGAACGAAACAGTATTACAGACCGTGAGATCGCGCTTAAGAACCGCGACGGTTCATCTGTGGCGTGTTCCATTTCTGCGAAGATACTATTCGATGCACAGGGAGTACCGTTGAAAATTGTCGGCAGCATGCTCGACATCAGCGAACGCAAGCGTGCGGAAAAGGCTCTGAGCCAAAGTGAGGAACGTTTCAAATTGCTGTACGAATACGCGCCGATTGGCATGCTCCTTGCGAATCGATCGGGACAAATCCTTGAGGTGAACCCTGCAGCGATCCGCATTCTAGCATCCCCATCTGTCGAGGAGACAAAGAAAATAAACCTGCTGACATTTCCGCTGCTCATCAAGTCCGGAATTTCCGCTGCGCTCAAGTCCTGCATTGAAACAGGTCAGGCCAGCTTTGGCGAGTATCTGTATACTTCCAAATGGGAAAAAACCATTTATACACATTTGCGGTATGTCCCTATTTGCGATGATCACCATCAGGTGACCCTGGTGCACGTCATCATAGAGGATGTCACTGAGCGGAAGAGGACGGAAGAGGCGCTACGCTTGAGTGAAGAACGGTACCGGCATTTGTTCGATGCCAGCCCTGACGGCATCGTAGTCATCGGGCCTGACGGGTGCATCATGCGCGCAAACATCGCACAAGCACGAATGTACCAGTATGATTCTCCAGACGACCTGATCGGTGTTCATGCGACGCAGCTGGTTGCCATGTCTTCGCGGGACTATTCCGCGGAGATCTTGAAACGGCGTCTGAACGGTGAATATATTCCCCCTGTTGAGTATGAGTTGGCCCGGAAGGACGGGACCACATTTTACGGAGAAACCTCGGCGACGAGTCTGCGAAAAGCCGACGGCACAGTATCGGGCTATATCTGTGTCACTCGCGATATCAGTGAGCGTAAACAAGCGGAGGATGCATTGACGTATGAGCGTAACTTGCTCAACGCGCTTATGGACAATATGCCCGACCATATCTATTTCAAGGACAGGGAGAGCCGCTTCCTCAAAATCAGCAAGTCCCAAGCGCACCAATTTGGCCTTGACGATTCCGGGCAGGCCGTCGGCAAAACAGATTTTGATTTCTTTGCCGAAGAGCACGCACGTCCGGCGTTCGAGGACGAGCAAAAGATCCTGAAATCCGGAATTGCCATCGTCGGGTTGGAGGAAAAAGAATCCTGGCCCGACGGCCGGGAAGGATGGGTGTCGACCACAAAGGTCCCTCTCCGGAACGAGCAGGGCGAAATCGTCGGAACATTCGGCATTTCCAGAGACATCACCAAGAGCAAGCAAGCTGAAGAGGAACGGCATCGCTTGATGACTGCTATTGAGCAGACTCTAGAGGCCATTCTTGTCACGGATCCTTCAGGCATCATTCAATACGTCAACCCCGCTTTTGAGCGAATCACCGGCTTTACCCGCAAAGAAGCAATCGGCCAGAATCCGCGCATCTTGAATAGCGGACACCAGAGTGCCGGGTTCTACGAGGATCTTTGGAAGACGATCTCCACAGGCGGGAAATGGACGGGGAGATTCGTCAACAAGAAGAAAAATGGGACATTGTTCACGGATGAAACATCCATCTCACCCGTCGTCGATGAGAAGAGGGAAATCATCAATTACGTCGGAGTGAAGCGCGACATCACCTCAGAGCTTTCCCTGCAAACACAGTTAACTCAAGCTCAAAAACTAGAAGGCATCGGAACACTCGCCAGCGGCATCGCCCACGATTTCAATAATATACTCGGTATCATTATGGGACATACAAGTCTCCTGGACCGTTTGCGAGAAGATCCGAACATGTATGCGGAAAGTGTCGCTGCAATTATGAAGGCAACGCAGCGCGGCTAATCGCTGGTCAAACAGATCATGCTCTTTGCACGAAAAACGGAACCTTTGTTGGAATCCGTTAAGGTCAACGTTGTCATCGGGGAAATCACCAAGCTTCTGCAAGAGACGTTCCCCAAGACCATCACCATCTCAATATCTCTCCAGCAAGATCTGCCCGCGATCGTTGCCGATTCCAGCCAGGTTCATCAGGTGTTGTTAAACCTCATTTTGAATGCACGTGATGCAATGGAAAAAGGGGGGACGCTTTCAATCTCGAGCAGTACCATCGAAGGTGAAACCGTCAGATCTCGACTCCCAAAAGCAACTGCCCGGCAGTATATCATGGTTGAAGTCGCCGATACCGGAATCGGCATGGACGAAGCAACGCGTCAGAGAATCTTCGAGCCGTTCTTTACTACAAAAGGTCCCGGAAAAGGCACCGGCTTAGGTCTGTCCGTGGTGTTCGGTATCGTGCAACATCACAACGGCTTCATTGATGTTCGGAGCGCACTTGGAGAGGGAACGAGTTTCGCCGTGTATCTTCCGGTACCGGTGCGCACGGGAGAGGAAATGCAAGCATCAGGAAAAAAATTTGAGGATCTACCGGGCGGGACAGAGACTATTCTGATCATCGAAGACGAAGCGGTCCTCAGGAAACTTGCGCAAAACATTCTCGTTTCGAAAGGCTACACGGTATTGACCGCAGAAGACGGTATGCAGGGAGTGGAATTGTACCGGGGTCATAAGAAGGAAATAGCCGTTGTTCTCTCCGACATTGGGCTTCCCGTCTTCGGCGGCCACGACGTCTTCAGGAAAATTCGAGCGATCAACCCGGAGGCAAAAATAATTTTCGCAAGCGGCTTTTTCGACCCGGAGACAAAGTCCGAGATGTTCAAGGCAGGGCTGAAGAACTTCATTCAGAAGCCGTATATGCAAAACGAAGTTTTACAGAAAATTCGAGAAGCGATCGACTCACAATGATGACGGTAAGAGGAACCCATCACGATGGAACACGTTAAAGCAAATACCAAAGTTCAACTTTCGCCGCAAAAAATACTCGTCATTGACGACGAAGACGACTACCGTGCGATGATTAGGGTAACGCTGAAGATGATAGGCTACGACGTTATCGAGGCAAGCAACGGTCTGGATGGATTGGCGGCGGCAAGGATGCACCACCCGGATCTGGTCCTCTGCGACGTTAAGATGCCGGAAATGGATGGTTACACATTGCTTGCCGCATTGAAAGAGGATCCTGAATGTGCCGCGATCCCGTTCATTTTTTTGACGGGCAACGCGGCAAAGAGCGATATGCGGCAAGGAATGCAGCTTGGTGCGGATGACTATCTTACCAAACCATTTACCTCCGATGAACTTATCACTGCAATAAAGACCAGGCTCGTGAGAAAAAAGTCATTGCAGAAATATTATGAATTGCGGTTTGACGACATCAAAACAAGTATAGTGAGGTCTCTGCCGCATGAATTTCGTACTCCTCTCCATGCCATACTCGGGTATGCTCAGATCCTGCAGGAAGAAAGCGATTTGCCCGCTGAAGAGGTGAAGGAGATCGGTGCAATGATCTTCAAATCGGGACGCCGGCTTCATCATTTATTGGAAAACATGATTCTCTTCGGAGAATTACAGTTCTGGATGAACGATCAAAACACCATTGCAACCATGCGCCGGGAATCGATGACGCTATTGCCTGAAGTCATTCGGTCGGCTTCGGAACAGGAAGCCGCGGCCCAGAAGCGCCCTGATGCAATACGTATTGCAGTAAAAGACTGCCCTGTAAAAATATCATCGACGCATCTCACAAAGATCATCGAGGAGATCACGAACAACGCGTTGAAATTCTCTGAACCCGGAACGATGATAGCTATCGCGAGCGAGGATCATAACGACGAGGTCACGATAACAATACGAGATGAGGGGCGCGGCATGTCGCCTGAACAAATCGCTGCGGTTACCGCCTTCCAGCAGTTTGAACGCCGCCTCCATGAGCAACAAGGAGCGGGCCTTGGATTGGCAATTGCAAAAACGCTTACGGAGCTCTACGGAGGGAGCCTCACGATCGAAAGCACGGAGAAGATCGGTACAACGGTAACAATAAAATTATTGAAAGCAAAGGATGAACGGTCCCCCGTTAGTCTGCCGTCAACAAACTGAGCCGGCATCCTTGCATTGTTTCCCTTGACAAGAAGTGTCACCTTGGTGATGAGATATACGGCACAAAGGAAAATGGCTCGCCACTGAGAGTGAAAAGATATAGAGAGTACAAGATTATTAGCCGGAAAGCTTTAGAGTCATAGCTCACCATGATTGGTATTAACCATTTAACGTATCGATCCATACGGAGTTCCACATGAACGCTCCTCTTCTTCCCTATTCAGTCTTGGTCGTCGATGATTCTGCCCACAGCCGCATACTTCTTTTGAGGCTTCTTCAGCGCAGCGGATTGACCAAGGTCGATTTGGCCGTCAATGGCGCCGATGGCATACGACAATATAAAGCATCAAAACCGGATATGGTCTTCCTTGACGCTATCATGCCGGAGATGGACGGCCTGACGACGCTCCGGGAAATAAAGCGCATCGACCCTGAAGCCATCGTTGTCATGATCACGTCGTTATCGGAGAAGGAAAAAGTCATGCAATTCAAAGAGGCGGGAGCGAATTATTATTTGCTCAAGCCGTTCGAGAATGACAAGTTCGATCAAACGCTTCTGAAAATACTTGCGCTTCTTGGCCAGCGCGTGAAAAAGGAGTAACCCATGGAATGTCCGAACTGCAAAACTATCAACGAAGGCGCGAAGCGATTCTGCACCGCGTGCGGGGCTGCCTTAGGCGCCCTGTGCAAGCGATGCGGCAAAATGGGCAAAGCCGAGGACAAATTCTGCTGCGATTGCGGGGCCGCCCTTCTCGCATCGTCCAATGAACATTTATTCTCCCATCCCGCTGAGACGGGTGCGGTCAAACAATATGCGTTCGATGAAATCGAGGAACTTCTTTCCCTCCGCAAAAAAGCCCGGCAAGACGAGGCCGCATCGGAAAGAGTAACGCAGCACGACATTGATTCAATTTTCAGTTAACGGCCAATCATATGACAACAGAAGACCTACAATTTCTCAAAGCGCTTGTCAACCGGGGCATCCTGGACCCCGAGTTGTTCAAGGTAAAAAAGGGATCGCTTGAAACGAGCGCGCGTGAAAAGGGAGTCGCACGTGCTCTCACCGCAGTCTTCGGTCTTTCAGAAGATGTCATCGCTGATAATCTCGCCAAAGTGTTCAACTGCGCACGAATGTCAATTGCGAACGAGATCGAGACGGCTCCCGAGCAGCTGCTCACGGAAGAAGAGATTATACACTTTCGCGTTCTTCCCGTATTCCTCATTGGGTTGGAACTCACGATGGCGTTCATCGACCCCCCGGCCAAAGAGATCGTCCTGCACCTGCAGCAGCTGACGGGGCACAGGGTTCTTCCGGTCTTCACAACATTTTCCGATTTCGATGCGGCGCTGAAGAAGTACCATGGGACCATCGACCGTATCCAGTCGATCAAGTCGACTCTCCAACTCGAAAAATACGACATCAAAGTGCGGAAAGCATCGGCGCAGGCTTTGGAAGGTGTCGGCGATCCGACGATGGCGGAATTAACCGAAGAGGTCTTGCTTCGCGCTGCGAAGGCGGGCGCAAGCGATATCCACGTTGAGCCGATGGATGAAGAGCTGATGATTCGTTTTCGCGTGGACGGCGTACTTCATCGGGAGGTCTCGCTGCCCCTCTCCTATCATCCGGGAATGGCCTCAGTGCTCAAATCAAAAGCCGGCATGGATATGTTTGAACACTCGATCGCGCAAGACGGGAGATTCACGTTAAAATTCGCCGACCGCGTCTTCGACGTCCGCGCGAGCAGTCTTCCGCTTCTCAACGGCGAAAAAATCGTGATGCGCCTTCTCGGCAAATCGGCGATGATGATCGACCTCGACAACCTTGGATTCACTGAAAACAATCTCCGTCTTTTTCGTTCCCTGCTCAACCTTCCGAACGGGATTATTCTGGTCACGGGCCCCACCGGCAGCGGAAAAACCACAACCCTGTATTCCGCATTGAATGAACTAAAAGACATTTCGATTAACATCACAACCGTTGAGGATCCCGTCGAATACAAGCTCCCTCTCATCAATCAAGTTCAGGTCATGCCGGAACGCGGCTTGACGTTTGGATCGGTGCTCCGCGCAATACTGCGCCAGGACCCGAACATCATCCTCGTGGGAGAAATCCGGGACGCGGAAACCGGAATGATCGCGACGGAAGCTGCTCTGACAGGGCACCGTGTTGTCAGTACCCTTCATACCAATGATGCCATCGGCGCAATCTCCCGCATGGTCAATCTCGGCATAGCGTCGTTTTGGGTGAGCGCTTCCGTGATCGGCGTCATTTCACAGCGTCTTGTCCGGCGAATTTGTGCTCGCTGCAAAGAGGAATATCTGCCCGACAGAGAGAAGCTCACGGCATTTGGACTCTCAGGCTTGCCCGCCGGAACGACGCTTTTTCGGGGAAAGGGTTGCTCTTTTTGTACCGGCACAGGGTACAAAGGAAGAATGGCGATTCATGAGGTTTTTATCGTGACTGAAGAAATGCGCGACGTGATCTATGGCGAGGTGACGACCACCAAACTTCGCCAGTTGGCAATTGAGAACAAATTTCGCGATATGCATTTTGACGGACTCCAAAAAGCAATCGCGGGTATCACAACCATCGATGAAATCCAGCGTGTCACCAGGCGACTGACCTGAATTTCATCAAACATCCTGGGTTGGAATCTCCAACCCTTCGTAAGCGTAGCAGTGAGAGCCCTATCATGAAAAATCGAAAAGACGGAGTGATTGAATGACCGCAAAGATAAAAAGCAAACCCGAATTGTTGAAAGAACTGGCAGGGTTGCGCCGAAAAGTAAAGAGTTTGAAGAATATGGAACGCAAGCTCGCGCAAGAGCGCCTTCTCCTCCGCACATTGATTGACAACCTGCCCGATGCAATCTTCGCCAAAGACGCTTCCTGCCGCAAGACCATTGCTAACCCTGCGGACGTGCATAATATTGGGTTGCACTCGGAGGCCGACGTCCTGGGCAAGGACGACTTTGAACTTTTTCCAAAAGACGTCGCCGAGGGATTTTTTGCCGATGACCAATCGGTTCTTCAAACCGGCGTACCCGTCTTGAAAAGAGAAGAGTATTTCGTCGATGCGGAGGGAAGAAAACGTTGGCTGTCAACCTCTAAACTTCCTTTAAAAAATGAACGGGGAAAAATTGTCGGCCTTATAGGCATCGGGCGCGATATTACCGAAAGAAAAGCCGTCGAGGAAGAGCTCCGCCGTGAAAAAGGGTTAATGGATGCACTCATGGACAGCGTCCCGGATAGTATTTATTTTAAAGACCGTCAGTGCCGATTGGTGAAAATAAGCCGTAAAATGCTGAATGATCTGAAAATGAACGGAATACACGAGATCATCGGAAAAACCGACGTGGAATTATTCGGCGAGGAGTTTGGGCGGAAGACATTAGAGAACGACGAGCGCCTCATGGCAGAAGGCAAACCAATCGTGGGCTTAACCGAAAGCCGGCGATTGGAGGACGGCAGTCTCTATTGGACCTCAACCACAAAGGTGCCTCTGCGGGACGACAACGGCAAAATCGTCGGGCTGATCGGCATCACGCGCGAAATCAATGAATTCATGAAGGCGCAACAAGAGCGCGAACAAGAACATAACCTCCTGCGCACACTGATTGATAATTTGCCAGACTACGTCTATGTTAAAGATCCCGAAGGTCATTTTATGGTAGGCAATACAGCCGTGGTGCATCAGATGGGGCTTGCATCGGAAAACGAGCTTATAGGAAAATCGGATTTCGACTTTTTTCCACCTGAACTGGCTGCGCAATACTTTGCCGAAGAACAGGCGCTTATCCAGGCCGGCGGAGGAATATACAATTTTGAAGGTCCCTCCGTGGATGTGAATAAAGAAGAGAAAGATCGATGGGTTTCAACAAACAAAGTACTCCTCAAGAACGCCCAAGGTACCATTACAGGGTTCGTGGGTATAGGCCGCGACATCACCGGGCGGAAGCGGGCGGAAGATGCCCTCAAAGAGAGTCAGGCTCGTTATCAAACACTCGTTGAAAGCGCTGATGATATCATCTACACGGCGAACACGGCTGGCCGCTTTACATACGCAAACCCGGTTGCATTACGATTAATCGGCTACACCGAAGCCGAAATTCTCCGCAAGCGATATTTAGATTTGATTCGCCCGGATCTCCGAGCTGATGCAGAGGAATATTATCGGAACCAGGTGCGAACGATGACGGAAAGCAGTTACTATGAATTCCCTGCCGTGACAAAACAAGGGGCCGAATTGTGGCTTGGACAATATGTGCGGCTCATGAAAGAGGGCGGCCGCGTCGTGGGTGTTCAAGCCGTCGCGCGAGATATTACAGCGCGAAGAATTGCCGAACAAGCCCTTCGAGAATCCACGGAAAAATTGCAACTGATTTTTGACAACGCTTTCGACGGGATCAGCATCTTTGAAGAAAATCCGGATTCCGGACAACGGAGACTTATAGACTGTAACACTAAGTATGCGGAAATGGCCGGACGAAGCCGCGAAGAATTGCTGAAAATTGGACACATAGGGAGAATGGCAAAAACGTTGAGCCAGGACAATACTCGATCTATTGAGCAAGCTGTTGTCTATCGAGGTTCGTTCACATGGATTCGACCGGACGGGAAGGACAATGTTATTGAATACACCGCCGTGCCGATTAAGATGCAGGGAAAGACATTCACGATTGGAATAGACCATGACGCTACAGAACGAACAAAGGCAGAATTAAAGATCAAAGAACAAATGTCGATCATCGAAAAACAGAATCTCGAACTGGAAAAAGCGCGCGACCTGGCAATGGAAGCGAGCAAAACGAAGAGTATCTTCCTGGCAAGCATGTCCCACGAATTACGGACCCCGCTTAATGCCATTATCGGCTACAGCGAAATGATCCTTGAAGAGCTGGTCGATGTTGGTGAAATGCGTTATCGGGATGACCTTGACAGAATTCATACGGCAGGCAAGAACCTCCTCGAACTGATTAATGAAGTTCTCGACCTCTCGAAGATCGAGGCCGGCAAAATGGAGTTGTACCTCGAGGAGTTTCAATTGAACAGCCTCGTCGACGAGGTCGTTGCAACAGTTCAACCTCTCATGGAGAAGAACGAAAACACCTTTCTCGTGAACGTCGCTGAGGATATCCCAATTGTGCGTCTCGACCATACCAAAGTGCGGCAGATTCTTTTCAACCTCATCAGCAACGCTTCTAAGTTCACTCAAAAAGGAACAATAACGTTGACGGCTGCGACGGCCGGTGAAAAAATCACTCTCAAGGTTTCCGATACAGGAATCGGCCTTACCGAGGAGCAAAAATCAAAACTCTTCAAAGAATTTTCACAGGCGGACAGCTCAACGACCCGGAAGTACGGCGGCACGGGACTCGGCCTTGCAATCACGAAGCGGTTCACAGACATGATGCATGGCTCGATTGAGATAGAAAGTATGCCGAACAGGGGGACCACGTTCACCGTGGTATTGCCTCACGTCATAGAAAGCCCAGAGGATAAAATTGCACCCGTCAATGTTCCGGCAGAGATCGTGCCCGCTTCAATTCCGAAAAATACTGCGGTGCTGGTCGTCGACGACGATTCAGGCGTCCGGGATCTGCTCTTGCGATATTTATCGAAAGAAGGCTATCTCGTCGAATGCGTGGCCAGCGGCGACGAAGGATTAAAGCGTGCGAAAGAAATTCTTCCGATGGCAATCATTCTTGATGTCATGATGCCCCACAAAGACGGATGGGCTGTTCTCCAGGAGATCAAGAACAATCCGGCACTCAAGTCTATCCCTGTGGTCATGTACACCATGCTGGATGAAAAAAAATTCGGCCTTGCCATCGGGGCTTCAGACTATCTCATCAAACCGGTGAGCAAAGAAAAAATCCTGCAGGTACTAGAAAAGTACAAACACAGAGCGTCTCGCGAGTACATCCTTATTGTCGATGACGATCCCGATCTTCGCAACATGGCTTCCCGGGCAATTGAAAAAGCAGGATGGAATGTGCGAACGGCGGAGAATGGAAAATCGGCCATCTCTCTGATGGAAAGCGAACTGCCGAGCGTCATTTTTTTAGACCTCATGATGCCGGTGATGGACGGATTTGAATTTCTTTCGGTTTTCCAGAACCGGGAGGAATGGAAGCATATTCCTGTTGTCATTATTACTTCAAAAGATCTTATAGCGGAAGAGAGGCAACAATTGAACGGCGTCGTCAAGAGGGTCATTCAGAAAGGCGACTTTACCCCGGATAAGCTTCTGAAACAGCTTTCCTTGCTTATCCCTCAACTCATAACACAACATGCTCCCCCGACAGGACCGGCTAATGGCTAAGATACTTGTGGTAGAAGATAATGAGATTAATCGCGACATGATGGTCCGAAGGCTTCAACGGCGCGGATTCACCATGGTGAGTTCGGTGGACGGGCAACAAGGAGTTGACATGGCGCGTTCAGAAAAACCCGACCTCATTCTCATGGATATGAGCCTCCCCGTGTTGGACGGGTGGGAAGCAACCCGCCAAATCAAAAGCGATGCGGACATCAAACACATTCCCATTATTGGATTAACTGCGCATGCAATGGTCGGCGACAGAGATAAGGCCCTTCACGCCGGCTGCGATGATTACGCAACAAAGCCGGTCGAGTTTGAGAAATTGGTCGAGTTGATAAACCGTTTGATTGGAGCTTGACAAACGAGAAAGAAATCAGGCGGTCTGAAGCGGAAACGTGATGGTAAATGTAGTTCCCTTCCCCTCTTTTGATTCCACGGATATTGCACCGCCGTGTGCCTCAATAATTCCCCTACAAATCGGAAGACCCAACCCTGTTTTGCTTCCAGCCCGCTTTGCGCCCGGCGTCGTGATTCTCATTTTGTCGAAGAGCATGGGGATGTCTTTTGCCGGAATTCCAACGCCGGTGTCGCTGAACTTCACTACCACGGAAACCGGAGCGGCAGCCGCGGAAATTGAGATGGAACCTCCCTTGGGTGTGTACCGAAGTGCATTATCGAGAAGCTGAGTGAATACTTTTTCAATCCGGTCGGGATCTATAAACAAGAGCGGAAGATCAGGAAAATCGATTTTCACCGGGATTGATTTTTCCTTCTGAGCTTCCGAAAGGTTGTAAACGCTCCGCTCAACGATGGGACGAAGGTTCTCCTGATTCCGATATAGTTTTGACTCCCCGGCATCCAGCTGCGAGATTTCTAAAAAATCTATCACAAGATTAAGCATAACCTTCGCCGCTTTGCCGATTTCATTGACGAGTTCGGCGATCTCCGGCTCAAGCTTGTCTTTATCTTCCGAGAGCATTTCAGCGAACCCGACGATCCCGCCAAGCGGGCCCCTCAGGTCATGCACAATCATCGATGTGAAGCCTTCCTGCATCTCCCGCAGCGCTCTTTCTGCCTCCGCAATTCTCAGGATTGCCCTGACACGAACTTCAAACTCTTCCGTCGCCATCGGTTTCTTCCAGTAATCCGTGGCGCCGGATTTGTAACCGGACTCGATATTGTTCGGAGCAGTGTTGTAGCCGGACAGAAAAACGATCGGCGTGTATTTTAGATGCGGCATCTGCTTCAGTTGTTTGATGACTTCGTAACCGTCGAGTTTCGGCATGTGAACATCGAGCAGCACCAGGTCGAAACTTGAAGACCGGGCTTTTTGAACGCACTCTTCGCCGTCAAACGCTTTGGTAACGTCGAAATTACTCCGTTCCAATACAGATGCCAGAACTTCGGTAATCCCGGGTTCGTCATCAGCAATAAGTATTCTTTGTTTTTCAGCCATTGATTTCAGTCTTTAGGTTTGGATGGAAAGTTTATTGTCAGCAGCGGACATCGGAGTTGACAGTATGGCGGCATGATGCCGGGGATCAGCGTATGAATAAATTGGGCATTTGCAAAACGGCAATCGTCGTCTCATTCCACGATAGGACTTCAATCTTGACCTTCTTCTAGTTCAAAGAAGGATTGAGCATTACCGCTCAACCATTCAGGATCTGTTCGATCTCCCGAAGTTCTTCTTCGGCAAGTGGGGGGTGTTTCAGCATTCCAACCGCATCCTCAACTTGAGACACCTTGCTTGCCCCAATGAGGACGGACGTCACTTCCGGATTTCGCAAAACCCACGTCAAAGACAGTTGCGCTAATGTCTGTCCGCGACGGAGAGCGATTTCGTTCAATCGGCGGACCTTTTCTAGTTTCTCCGGAGTAATTTGTTCAGGCCGCAGGAAACCATGGGGTTTTGAAGCTCGCGAACCAGCGGGAATACCGTGGAGATATTTATCGGTCAGCATGCCCTGAGCCAGCGGTGAGAATGCAATGCAGCCGACACCTTCTTCCCGAAGCACTCCAAGCAGGCCCGACTCGACCCATCGTTCGAACATGCTGTACTTCGGCTGATGTATAAGACACGGGGTCCCAAGAGAGCGCAGGATCTTTGCCGCCTGTCGCGTCAGGTCGGCCGGATACGATGAAATGCCGGCGTACAACGCTTTGCCGCTCCGGACGATATGATCGAGAGCTCCCATTGTTTCCTCTAATGGAGTATTCGGATCAGGGCGATGATGATAAAAAATGTCGACGTATTCCAAATTCATTCGCCGGAGGCTTTGATCGAGACTCGCGGTGAGATACTTGCGTGATCCCCAATCGCCGTATGGCCCGGGCCACATATCATACCCAGCTTTGGTAGAGATAATGAGTTCATCTCTGTAAGAGGAAAAATCTTCCTTGAGTATCCTGCCAAAGTTATCTTCAGCGGACCCGGGAGGCGGTCCATAATTGTTGGCGAGGTCAAAGTGAGTAATGCCGGCGTTAAAAGCGCTCCTCATAATCGACCGGGCATTCTCCAGCGTATCCACTCCGCCGAAGTTATGCCACAACCCGAGTGAAACGGCCGGTAATTGTATTCCGGAACGGCCGCAGCGGTTATAGCGCATGTTGTCATATCTATTTTCGGCAGGTTGATAAGAGGACATAGAGTTTTAATCCTTTGAAACTTTCACGAATAAGATGATTGCAATGAGAGAGCCTCCAACGCGAAAAATAAAAGACATTGTCCTTTCTGCACAAACATACAAAATTTTTAACAAAATATAAACAAAATGGGCAACGTCTCAATTTCAACCTTAACACCATTCCGGCGAAAGCCAGTCGACAATCTGTTGACCATCCAATTGAGTCTGGATGCCTTCCCAGGGGAACTCTAGAGATCCGGCTGAAAACCCATTTTCTCCGTGGAGATCTGTGAATCTCAGTGCTCCCCTGTGTTGTAAAAGAACTTTTTCATAGAGAAACATAGAGGCGGGTCGGGGAACCACGGAGAAGAAGCCCAGAGTTCGACCTCGTCGGCCGCATCTCTAGTGCCGTTTCCCAAAAACATTCTTGTATTGTCTTCTCATTGAACACTTCGACTCCGCCCTGACAGTCATGCGATCCCGTCCCGCCACGGGCGGGACGGGAGAGTCGAAGTCCCGCTGTACGGATCAGGGCGTCGCCCAGTCTGACTCTGGCCCCCAAATACAGTATTTGAGACTTCTGAATAATTCCAAAAGTATGACTCACGCAAAGTCGCAAAATGATTTAAAATAAGCCTCCTTGCGCCTTGACGGCTTGGCGAGGGACGATTTTTCAGATGTCTCTATTTATTATTGGAAAGGGCACTTGGCTTAATTGAATGAATTCCGGTTCTTCGTCCGCCTAGGCGGGCATAGCCAACCGGACATAACCACCGCCATAGACGGTGAGTTTCTGCTTTGCACTAAACTATGCATTGGCAGATAAACTGGGGGCGATGTACGTTTCTCTTCGCCGCCATTTGCACCTATGCCTCTTTCGATTCTCTCAAGTTTAGTCAATTTGTCCGAAAGAATGCGCAACAAAAGCTTGTGCATTTCTTTTTGGTTTACTATTTTACACGGGAAAGTTCACGAGTAAGTTAAGGTTATATGCCGCATCCTACCCAATCTGACATAGCGAAAAAACTGAACGTTACCCGCATCACTGTTTCCAAAGCACTCAGAGGCCATCCCGATATTTCGACAGGGATGAAGAAAAAAGTAATCGAAACTGCTTCGGAACTTGGGTACATCCCAAATCTCATCGCTCAAAATTTGACTACACAGAGAACGTATACACTGGGCGTTGTTATTCCAGATTTGGAAAATAGTTTCTTTGCGTATGCTACTGACAGCGTCATTGATACCGCAGCAGAAAAAAACTACAATGTCTTTGTGACCGTGTCGAGAGAGCATCAGCAGAGTGAAATTCTCAATATCCAAAAACTGATCGGCATGAGAGTTGACGGACTTTTGGTGTGTGTTTCACAGCAAACAAATGACCCATCGATTTTTCATCAAATAAAGCATCTTAACATTCCTCTTGTTTTCTTTGATCGTAAATGTGAAGGAGTAGACTTTCCGACTATCACATTTGATGATTGGAACGGAGCTGCAATTGCGTTGGACAAAATTATCAAAGAGGGATATACGAAGATTGCCCACTTTGCCGGCTACTCAACGGTGAGCGTAGGTAAAGAGCGGTGTTTGGGCTATAAACATGCATTGAAAAAAAATGGAATTGAAGCTAATCCGGAGTGGATTATTGAGGGTGGATTCGAAATAGCAGACGGCTATAGTGCCTTCATGAAATTATATAATACGATTGAGCTTCCTGAAATAATATTCACTGTCAACGACCGTGTTGCATTAGGTGTGTACAAGGCAATGGGAGAAGTCGGACTAAAAATTCCAGATGATATTGGCGTGTTGGGATTTGGCTTCAGTGATACGGCACAGACGTTTTCTCCCTCGCTATCGATAATAAGTCAAAACCCAAGAAGAGTCGGAGGCGCAGCAGCCAAGCTTCTGATCGAGCTAATAACAAATCCTGATGCAGTAAAGTCCCGGGATATCATTATTGAAGAAACGTTCTTGTGGAACGAGTCCATCCTGAAGAAACACAAGCGTGAATAATTCAAAACCTGGAACAAGCGAATGACCATGGTAACAAGCACAAAGAAACAATTGGATTCACATTCGGTACCGTGCATAACTCTTCGTGCGGGAAGTAAAATTCCTTGTATCGGCCTTGGAACATTCGGCTCGGATACGGTTTCACCACAGACAGTTGCTTTAACTGTTAAAAAAGCGATCGATGCGGGATACCGGTATTTCGACTGCGCGTCGGTGTACGGCAATGAAAAAGAAATTGGAGTCGTTTTTCAGGAAGCCCTCAGAAATGGTCTGCTCAAGCGTGAAGATTTATGGATATCCTCGAAAGTGTGGAATGATATGCACGGCAACGTCGCAGATTCCTGCAGACAAACTCTCCGAGATCTTCAAACGGATTACCTTGACCTTTATTTCGTCCATTGGCCCTTCCCGAATTATCATCCTCCCATGTGCGACGTTTCATCCCGCAGTCCAAATGCTCGGCCGTATATTCATGATAATTTCATGAATACCTGGAGACAGATGGAACGATTGTATAGAGCCGGGTTGATTAAAAATATCGGCACTTCAAACATGACGATACCCAAATTGAAACTTCTGCTGAGAGATGCAGAGATACAACCGGCCTGCAACCAAATGGAATTACATCCTCACTTTCAACAGCCGGAGCTTTTTCAATTCTGTCTTGAAAACGGTATTCAGCCGATAGCGTACTGTCCCCTCGGTTCTCCGGGCCGTCCTGAACGCGATCGAACCAGCAACGATACAGTAGATCTCGAAGACACCATAATAATCGAAATAGCAAAGAGATTAGATTCTACTCCGGCTCAGATCGCAATTAAATGGGCAATTCAAAGAGGGCAAATTCCGATTCCGTTTTCCGTGAATCATTATTTTGAAAACCTTGAAGCTGCTGTTGAAAATCCCTTGACTGAGAGTGATATGGAAGAAATTTCAAAGATAGATAAAAAATGCAGGCTCATAAAGGGGCAAGTGTTTCTTTGGAAAGATAACCAGTGCTGGGAAGATTTATGGGATGTGAACGGGGAAATTACTCCGGCGTGACATTCAATCTTCTAGAATAGGGTAAACGCGATGAATAGAATGATCGGCGCAATTCTACCCGGGAACGATACGGCAGAATTGAGAGAATTCGACGTGCCGACTCCCGGTTACGGCGAAGTGTTAATAAAAATGAAATCATCGACCATCTGCGGCTCAGATATCAGATGTATCTATCACGAACATCTCGGCAAGGGACCCGAGGGATATATGCCCGGAATGATCGCCGGACATGAACCCTGCGGCCAAATTATAGAAGCCGGACCGGGCTGCCGGCGATTCAAGATAAACGATCGCGTCGTTGTCTATCATATTTCGGGATGCGGCGTTTGCAATGATTGCCGAAGAGGTTACATGATTTCGTGCACGAGCGAATACAGGCGTGCATACGGTTGGCAGCGGAATGGCGGCATGGCCGAATATTTGCTCGCCGAGGAAAAAGATCTCGTCAATTTGCCCGGTGCTTTGAGCTATTCCGACGGCGCCCAAGTCGCCTGCGGCTTTGGAACCGTCTATGAAGGATTGGAAAAAATCGGCATTTGTGGGAACGATGCAGTGACTGATAACCGGGTTAGGTCCCGTCGGGCTTGCAACGGCGATGCTTTGCAAAGCAATGGGCGCGCAAAAAATATTCGGCATAGAGACAATCGAAGAACGGATAACTCTGGCAAAAAATCTCGGTTTGTTTGATGAAGTGCTTACTGCCGGTAAGGAAAACGTCCGGCAAATCCGGGATTTGACTGCCGGGCACGGCGTCGAAAGATCCGTGGATTGTTCCGCTAGTGCGAGCGCGCGCCTTACTTGCATTCAAGCTGCCCGAAAGTGGGGGAAAATAGTTTTCCTTGGCGAAGGAGGAACTTGCGAATTTCAGCCTTCAAGAGATATTATCCACGATCAAAAAACTATTTACGGCTCATGGGTAACGAACATCTGGCGTATGGAAGAACTTGTTGAGCGAATTGATCGCTGGGGCATAAAACCTGAATCACTAATTACTCACCGGTTTACGCTGAAGGAAGTGAGCGCTGCGTACGCACTAATGGCAAGCGGAAAATGCGGCAAAGTGGCGGTGGTCTTTGATGAAGAAATAAAGTAAACCCTGTGATTTCGTTATGAAAAACAAGGAGCGAATTCAGTGTTAAAAAATATACCGAATATACTGAGTCCTGAATTATTAAAAGTTCTCATGGAAATGGGGCACGGAGATGAATTAGTTATTGCGGATGGAAATTTCCCGTCGGCATCAATTGCAAAAAACCTCATTCGCCTCGACGGTCATGGAGTGCCTGAGGTATTGGAAGCAATTCTCAAGTTCTTCCCTCTCGATACGTATGTTGAAATGCCGGTCGCATTAATGGCCGCGGCGGAACACGGCAAAAAAATCAAGCCCCCTATCTGGGAAGTGTACAGGAAGACAATTAAAGAAAGCAAGGAACGCTTTACCGAATTTGAGTTGGTAGAGCGTTTTGCTTTTTATGAGAGAGCGAAGAACGCTTTTGCCGTCGTTGCTACAAGCGAATCGGCATTATATGCAAATATCATTCTGAAAAAAGGCGTGGTGGTTTCATTAAATTCATGATGCATACCTAGGAAACGATATGGTCTCAATTCCCCTTACTCTTGTACGACTGGGCTATCCTGTTTGTCTATTTTGCGTTTATTGTCTGGATCGGTTTTTATCTGAAGAAATTCACAAAAACCGATACGGATTTTTTCCTTGCCGGGAGAAGAAACAGCATGTGGGTGTGCGGCATAGCCTTTATGTCTGCGAATATGGGTTCGATGGAAGTGATCGGATACGCCGGGCAAAGCGTGAAGTACGGGTTGTATGCAGCTCACTTTTATCTGATCGGAGCTGTTCCGGCAATGTTATTCCTTGGCGTTTTCATGATGCCGTTTTATTACCACAGCAAAATAAAGTCGATCCCGGGTATCTCAAAGCACGCTTCAATGAAAGCTCGCGCGTTTTCAACGCCGCAATGTTTGTCGTGAACATGATTTTGGTATCCGGAATTGCACTCTATTTACAGGCGTTGATCTTTCATACTTTTCTCGGCTGGAATTGGGATTTGAGTATTTGGCTTTCGGCGGCTTTTGTTGCATTGTATGTTACTCTCGGCGGCTTGCTTTCAGCGATGTTCACAGAAATCCTTCAATTTTTTTTAATATGGGCGGGCATATTAATTCTTCCGATACTAGGATTGGTGGATATCGGCGGTCCGGCGGCAATTTCACACTCTCTTTCGGAGGGATTCAAAACGCTATGGTCAACATCGGGAAGTCCGCAGAATAACCCGATGTATATAACATGGGGCGGGCTGGTGCTTGGTTTGGGTTTTGCGATTGCCTTCGGATATTGGACGACAGACTTCCTGATCATTCAGCGTGCGTTTTCCGCGAAAGATTTGCGCTCCGCAAGAATGACTCCGATCATCGGATCCTACTTCAAACTTCTCCTTGGCGCCGTTGTCGTCGGAACGGGGTTAATTGCCCTTGTGCTCATGAATAATCCCGCAAGCGGATTCACCCTGCTCATCGAAAACGGGAAAACGAATTATGATTCCGTCATACCGCTGCTAATGTGCAGATATTTCACTCCCGGCTTAATCGGTGTTGGTGTGACATCGATGGTCGCAATGTTCATGGCGGGCATGGCGGGAAACATGAGCTCGTTCAATGCGGTATGGACGTACGACATTTATCATTCAGTGAGTGAACAAAAATGCGTCGCCGCAAAAACTCGTGAACATCGGAAGAATAGCGACAATAAGCGGCATCCTCCTCAGTGTTGCAGGCGCGTATATTGCCCGGAGCATGCCCTCGGTCATCGATTATCTCCAGGCAATTAGTTCCATGTTTCTCGCTCCATCGGTGGCTATCATTTTGCTTGGAATGTTCTGGAAATTTATTACTCCCAAGGGGGGATTGTGGGGAATGCTTGTCGGGACGTTTGTTGCCGTTGCATTATTTATCGCGCAGGAAATAAAATTGATACCGGTCAGTTTTGTCATTCCCGATTTCAGTGGCGCGGACGCTCAATCATATATGGCAGCAAACTTCTGGCGTTCCGTCTGGGCCTGGTTAATTTCGTCGGGCACAGCAATTGTCGTCAGCTCTTTCACACAAAACAGAACCGACGATGAATTAAGAGGATTTGTATACGGCTTGGTTGATAGAAATGAATCCGCTGAAGAAGAAGTCGTGTGGTATAAGAAACCGGAATTTTGGGCAGTTGTTACGCTGGTAATTTTCATACTCATTAACGTTGTGCTTTGGTAAAGGAAATCATGGAAAACGACAAAAAAGGCATGAGAAGTATCTGGTACTTTGTTGGATTACTATTGTCCGTAATCGGATTGATCGAAATTGCCGCCGGAATTTCCGACCTCATCTTCCCGTCTGCCGATCATGTCAGGCTTGCAAATCTGCACGCAAATCTTTGGTGGGGGATCATCATTTTGGTTGCCGGGTTAATCTATGTCATGAAGAACAGGAACAGTTATGTCAAGATGTAATCAGGCATCGAGAAGAATGAGAAACATAGTTCTTCTTTGCATACTCAGCCTGATGTTCCATACAGAACGTATCAGCCCAAGACAACAACGTACTGAAGCTATGGTATCGTCAACCTGCCAAACAGTGGGTCGAGGCACTTCCGGTGGGAAACGGCCGCTTGGGTGCGATGGTCTATGGGGATCCGTACAAAGAAAAGATCCAACTCAATGAGAACACAGTCTGGGCCGGCCAGCCGAACCGCAACGACAACCCTGACGCCAGAGAGGCATTGCCTCGGGTCAGAGAATTAATATTTGAAGGCAAGTATAAAGAAGCACAGGATCTGGTTAATCAGAAGTTCATCAGCAAGGTTTCAAACGGGATGCCATACCAGACGGTCGGGAGATCTTCATCTGGCGTTTCCCGGCCACGAGCATTATTCCGACTACTATCGGGAACTCGATATCGCGAAAGCGGTGGAAACGACCCGCTACACGGCTGACGGCGTCCGCTATGAAAGCAAAGTATTTGCTTCGATTCCCCGACCAGGTCATCATCGTTCGAATGACAGCGGACAAATCGGGCTCAATCAATTTCTCCGCTGCGATGGACAGGCCGGCTTCGGTTGCTGTTTCGACGAAAGGGAATAGCGAACTCATTTTGTCGGGCGTTACAAGCGACCGCGATTCCATAAAAGGCAAGGTGCAATTTCAGGCGCACGTCAAAATCCTTATTGAAGGCGGTTCAGTCAGTGCCGCCGATACAGCGCTGTCAGTGGCACATGCTGATGCCGCCACCATCTATATCTCCATCGCGTCCAGCTTCAAGAATTATGACGATATCAGTGCCGATGCAGGTGCCAAGAGCTGATCAATATCTGCAGAATGCTCTGAAGAAAAAGTATGAGGAAGCCTTACGCGATAACATTGCCGCGTATCAGAAGTACTTCGACCGTGTCGACATAGATTTGGGTGTAACCGATTCAGTAAGGAATCCCACCGACGTTCGAATTGCCCGGTTTGCCGAAGGCAACGACCCGCAACTCGCAGCACTCTATTTTCAGTACGGCCGTTATCTTCTGATCTCGTGTTCGCAGCCCGGGGGACAGCCTGCAACGCTCCAGGGATTGTGGAACGATCAACTCTTTCCGCCTTGGGGGAGCAAATACACAGTGAACATCAACACGGAGATGAATTACTGGCCTTCCGAAGTTACGAATCTCAGTGAAATGAACGAGCCTCTTATCCAGCTGATACAGAGACGTTTCTGTTACGGGAAGGCAAACTGCAAAAGTCATGTACGGTGCTGACGGGTGGGTGCTGCACCACAACACAGATATCTGGCGCATGAACGGACCAATCGACGGCTCATTCTGGGGAATGTGGCCGATGGGCGGCGCATGGCTTTGCCAGCATCTGTGGGAAAAATATGAATACAACGGTGATAAGAAATATCTTGAAACCGTTTACCCGATTTTGAAAGGCGCGGTTGAGTTTTATCTGAGCTTCCTGGTCAAATATCCTGGACACGATTGGCTGGTCGTATGTCCGTCCGTCTCTCCCGAGAACGCTCCATCTTCCCATCCCGAATCATCCATTTCTGCCGGCACGACAATGGATAATCAGCTGCTCTTCGATCTTTTTACGAAGACGATCAGAGCTGCGGAAATTCTGAACATTGACAAGGATTTTGTTCCAAAGATCACCGATGCCCTTGAAAAACTCCCTCCGATGCAAATCGGCCAGTACGGCCAATTGCAGGAATGGATTGAAGATTGGGATAATCCTGAAGATCACCACAGGCATGTGTCGCACCTGTACGGAGTATATCCATCGAATCAGATTTCTCCGTTCCGAACCCCTGAACTTTTTGATGCGGCACGGACTTCACTGATTTATCCGGGGCGATCCTTCAACAGGCTGGTCGATGAACTGGAAGATCAATCTATGGGCACGGTTTTTGGACGGCAACCATGCCTATACACTAATAACGAAACAGATCAGCCTTGTTGATAAGCCCGCGTTTGAAAAAGGCGGCACCTATCCGAACATGTTCGATGCTCACCCTCCTTTTCAAATCGATGGGAATTTTGGTTTTACTGCCGGCATTGCTGAGATGCTATTACAAAGCGATGATGGTGCACTCTTTATGCTCCCTGCGTTGCCGGATGTTTGGAGAGACGGAAGCATAAAAGGTCTTCGTGCCCGCGGAGGTTTCGAAATCAAATCGATGGAATGGAAGAACGGAAAAATCTCCAGGCTGGTCATCAAGTCCGACTTGGGAGGCAATTGCCGTATTCGTTCCTACTCGCCGTTGAAGGCAGAAGGTAATGCAGTACTCGTTCAAGCCCAAGGAGAGAATAGCAATCCATTTTACGAAATGCCGGGTATAAAGAAGCCATTGGTTTCTCCAAAGGCAAAGTTAAATACGATCAAGATGAGAGAAACTCATCTTTATGATTTTCGAACCGAAGCGGGGAAAGAATATACATTAGTTTCAATTGAGTAGCGGACTTTCAAAAATCGGTCTGATCCCGATCGGCTCATGGACATAGTATCGCTACAGCGAACGGAGGAGGGTTAACGCCCGGTGGAAATGGAAAACATTCGGTGAAGGACCGAACGCTGCGCTCCTCGGTTACGCCGGCACACTTCAATGAAACCGGTCGTCCGAATCCCTGACGGTTGAGAAACCTCCCGCGAAGCCGTGCAATTTCGCGTACACTTTGAGAATTGAATTTGTCTGAAGGCCAGATTTTTAGCAGAACCACCATTATGCGTAACCTTAGTTCTTGTCTGTCCATGTTGGCGACCCTGGTAATAACTGTCGCAAACAATTTGTTCGCTCAAAACCCGATCATCAGGGATCAGTTCACCGCTGATCCTGCCGCAAGGGTATTTGAAGGAAGGGTGTATCTTTATCCTTCTCACGATATTCTCGCGGGCGAAGGGCGGGGCCGTGCCGGCTGGTTTTGCATGGAAGATTATCACGCTTTCTCGTCCGAGAATCTTGTCGATTGGACGGACCATGGCGTGATTGTCAGTCAGGAAAAAGTTCCTTGGGTCAATTCAAAATCATACGCGATGTGGGCACCGGACTGCATCACCAGGAATGGAAAATACTATTTTTACTTTCCTGCTCCGGCGAATGATGCAACCTACGGAAGAGGTTTCTCCATTGGAGTTGCGGTCTCGGATAAACCGTATGGACCGTTTACTCCACAGCCCGAGCCAATCAAAGGTGCTCATGGTATCGATCCGAATCCATTTATCGACAAGGACGGGCAGGCATACTTGTTCTGGGCGGCAAGAACCTTCAGTGTGGCGAAGCTGAAGGAAAACATGCTTGAACTCGAAGGTGAGCCGCAGGTGATTCAAGGGCTGCCTGAAAAAGGACTGAAAGAAGGCCCGTATGTATTCGAGCGGAACAACAAGTACTACCTGGCCTATCCGCACGTA
The DNA here is from genome assembly GCA_963714955.1 of uncultured Bacteroidota bacterium. GTDB lineage: Bacteria > Bacteroidota > Ignavibacteria > Kryptoniales > JAKASW01 > JAKASW01. The sequence continues at coordinate 123,247 of CAVQQJ010000007.1, forward strand.
CAGGATACGACCGAAAGACTTGAATATGCAATCGGCGAAAGTCCGATGGGGCCTTTTAAAGTCGGGGGAGTACTAATGGATGAAAGCCATGATTGCTGGACCAACCAGCCATCAATCGTTGAATTCAAAAATCAATGGTACCTTTTCTATCATCGTAGTGATTTGTCTCCGCATTTTGACAAGAACAGATCCGTCAGAGTTGATAGTTTATTCTTTAACGAAGATGGTTCAATTCAAAAAGTATTCCCCACATTACGCGGTGTGGGAATAACGGACGCTTCACGGGAAATTCAGATTGACAGGTACAGTCTCAAAAGCGACAAGGGCACATCAGTAGCTTTTCTTGACACTCTCAATATGTTTGGCGGATGGAAAACAATGTTCGATACCGCGAACGCGTGGATACAATACAATAGAGTTGATTTCGGAAGCAAGAATTTCAAAACGGTTAAGGTCAGAGCACTATCAATGACTGGAGGCGTGATGGAGCTGCGCTTGGATAATGTTGACGGCCCGATGATCGCCCGGGTAGAAATTGCTAAAAGCAATGAATGGAATACTGTTGTAGCGCATCTATCAAAATTGAAACCCGGCATTCACAATCTTGTTGTATCGTTAATAGATAATAAGCATGTTGAACTGGATTGGCTGAGTTTTGAATAGAGTTCATGTCAGTTCTGAAATCTAAAGTGAGCGTAGACGATCACGGCCCCGAATGGGCGTATCTTAAAATGCCGGAGAGCACCTGTCCGAGGAAGTGAAGCGTTATGAATAATTGGTGTGACAAGATCGTGAGTTGTGGGTTGAATGTGTTTTGGAGTCTGCTTGTTGCGTCATCTATTTGCCTTGCGCAGCCCGATGTGAACCATGTGACATCAACACCAAGCGATATTCATCATGTGTTCCGTTATACGAATCCGATTACAAGGGATACATCTATCTCGATGCGGGATCATTGCATTATTAAAGTTGGCAGTCAGTGGTATTGCACGGGGACTTCCCTTCCCGTTTGGACAGGACCGAATCCCGGCGTCCGTCTGCTGGTCTCCGACGACCTGATTCATTGGCGGCAACATTCATGGCTCATCGACGCCGCCAAACTGCCGGCTGACTGTCCCTACAACGGCAGGTTCTGGGCCCCCGAAATTCATCACATTAAAAATAAATATTGGCTTACTGTAAACAGCGGAAAAGTTACCGCCGAAGATCCGAAAGGAATGAAGACTCACAGCATCTGGCTGTTTGTGTCCGATCGGGTTACCGGTCCGTATCGGTTGGTGAATGGACCGCTCACTCCTCAGTATAACAACGATGCAACGTTGTTCGAGGATGAAGATGGGCAGACTTATCTCTATTGCAGCGGCAACGGACTTTTTCAGGCCAAGATTGACTTGCCCACGGGAAAGTTTATCGCCCCCATCCAAAAATTCCTCGACAAGAGAGAACCGGGTTATCCGGATTGGATGGTCGGAGGCATTGAAGGTCCTTTCGTTGTAAAGAGGGATGGCACATATTTCATGTTCTTTTCAACATGGACCCGCGGTTACGAAGTTGGTCTGCTCAAATCAAAAACTCCGCTTGGCCCGTGGGAACTTGCATCGCGCGAGCCGATCTTCGGAACGCGGAAAAAGGGATATCGTCCTGAACTTGCGGCAAGCGGCGGATATGCAGATTTGAAATTTCAGGATACTCAGGACCCCTATTGCGAGACGGGACATAACGCGCTTTTCGAAGGGCCGGATGGGAATTTGTGGTCCTCCTGCCATTACATCATGTACGATAAACGCCCATATCCGTATTGTCCGGATTTTCAGGCTTGGGAAATGACCCCACAATTGGGAATTGAGCCTGTGTATTATAGGAATGGGATGTTCACTATCAATGGTCCGACATGGACAGAACAGCGTGTGGAGTATTAAATCTGAATTGAGATGATCATCCGTGGACTTGACATATTGGCACATGAATTGCACTTAAGTAGGCGATTCTGCGGGGCTTGCTATTGCGCCCTGGAAATCCGGCCGCAGCGGATAACATGCCAAGAGGGCGCGTTTCACAAAATTAAAGCACGGAGATCAACATTTGATTGAGCCGTCAAAAGTAAATAAGCAGGTCGAAAAGGACCGGGACAGTCTGGAGCCCCTTTCGTGTCCGAAAGATGTGAAACTATATACGCGACAATTCTCATCACCATTATTAATCCTTTCTATGAAGAAGCAGATGAAAAAAAGAATAATCAAAACTGTCTGTGCGATATCTCTCTTACTTCTGAACTCAACTTCGCTCTTCTCTCAATCCTTCTCGGTGCATGCCGGCAGCAATCAGATTATCAATTGGGAAAAGACACACTCTGCAGAACTGAAAGGGAGTGTCTCTTCAGATAAAATTAAAATCGAATGGGCTTGCCCTCAGAATTCGAAAGTCATATTCAAGAACGCATCGAGCCCGGTTACGGAGGTCACGTTTCCCCGTCCCGGGTACTATGTATTAATTCTTTCCAGCCAAGGAACTGGTAAAGACTCCGTGCGCAGTTCCGTGGTTGTTAATGTTTTCGAACCGAATTCTTACAAAGAGAGGCTCTCCGATCTGATAGGTCTCATGACGGTCGATGAGAAAATTAGTCAGCTGACGAACCAGTCTGACTCAATTCCTCGATTGGGAATTCCCAAATACAATTATTGGAGTGAAGCCTTACACGGAATACTTGCGAGCGGAGCGACGTCATTTCCGCAAGCCGTTGCGATGGGCTCCACGTGGGAGCCCGATCTTGTGTACCGCGTAGGTTCAACCATCTCCGACGAAGCACGCGCCTTGAATATCCTGCACGGCAACGGACTAACCTATTGGAGTCCGACCATCAATATTGCGCGCGATCCGCGCTGGGGGCGCAATGAGGAATCGTATAGTGAAGACCCGTATCTCCTTTCCCGGATGGGTGTCGCATTTATTAAAGGGATGCAGGGAAACGATCCGTATTATTTGAAAGCTGTCTCCACCCCGAAACACTTTATGGCCAACAATGAGGAAGAACGCCGCCATACGGGTTCTTCCGACGTTGATATGCGCAGCATGTTCGAATATTATTTGCCGGCGTTTCGTCAGGCTATTGTCGAAGGCAAAGCGTATTCCATAATGGGTGCGTATAATGAAGTGAACCATGTTCCTGCCAATGCGAACTCGTTTCTACTTACCGATCTCCTGAGACGCAGTTGGGGTTTCGAGGGCTATGTCGTATCGGACTGCGGTGCTGTTACCGACATGGTCGAGGGACATCATTTCTATAAAACAGGGGCTGAAGCTGCGGCGAAAAGTATACTTGCCGGATGTGACCTGGATTGCGGGATGGAGTATCGTCAAAATCTGAAGGAAGCTCTTGAGAAAGGATTCCTGGACGTAAAGAGATCTTGATCGCGCCTTAGAAAGAGTTCTCTCCGCACGTTTCAGATTGGGCGAATTCGATCCGCCTGAAATGGTGCGATACACTTCGATTACAAAAGATAAACTCGACTCCAAAGAGAACCGCGATCTGGCACTCGAGGTCGCGCAGAAATCGATTGTGCTCCTTAAGAACAAGCGGGATCTTACCGTTGAGCAAGGACAAGGTGAAGTCCATTGCAGTCATCGGCCCCAATGCTGCCGAACCTCAGCTCGGAACATACAGCGGCTGGCCTAATGTTCAAGTTGCACCGCTCGAGGGAATTGCCGCCAAGGCGGCTGCGCTTGGTATCAAGGTGGAATACTCACTGGGATGCGTTGTTGACGGCCGATCGCTGCGGCCCATTGAACCCCAATACTTCGGCAAAGTTGAAGGAACGAACAGAACCGGCATGAGGGGCGAGTATTTTGATAATATGAACCTCGCCGGCAAACCCGTCCTCACTCGCGTCGATTCCATGGTAAATTTTAATTTTGGAACCGGTTCGCCGGCTCCCGGCATACCCGAAGATCATTTTTCTATTCGCTGGAAAGGCAAGATAACTCCTCCCGATACCATCCATCATATTGGTATCAGTACCGATGACGGCGGGCGTCTCTTTGTGGACGGGAAGTTGCTCATTAATGATTGGACGGATCATGCCGAACAAGCAACAGATGCGGCCGTCGAATTGCTGCCGGGCAGACAATATGAAATTGAATTCGACCAGTACGATGACGAGCTGGGCGCATGTGCGCGATTGACGTGGGATCTTGGTCAAAAGGATTTTAATGCGGCGAAAGAGGTCGCTGCAAGAAACGATGTCGTCATTCTCGTCATCGGAACGTCTCCCGCTATTTCTCGGGAGGAGTTAGATCGTACGGCCATTGAACTGCCGCAAGTGCAAAGGGACCTCATCGCCGAAGTCGCATCTGCCAATCCCAATATTGTTTTTGTTCTTGTGAATGGAGGTCCGGTTGCTCTTGCAGGGACTGAGAACAAGGCGACGGGAATAATTGAAGCGTGGTACGGCGGAGAATTTGGCGGCAGAGCGATCGCCGACGTGTCTGTTCGGCGACGTTGATCCGGGCGGCAGGCTTCCTGAAACATTTTATGCGTCGACGAAGCAGCTTCCCCCGATGTCGGATTATGACCTGATCAATCATCCCCGTACCTATATGTATCTCGCCGAGCCGGTGTTGTATCCGTTCGGGTATGGTCTTTCATACACTCAATTTCAATACAGCGACCTTAAACTCAGCTCCGGAAAGATTCATCGGAATTCTGAGATTGAAATCCAATTCACAGTCAAAAACATCGGCAAGGTCAAAGGCGATGAAGTCGCTCAGCTCTATGCCCATGATGGCGATGCAGCAATCAAGGTGCCGATCAATCAATTAAAACGGTTTCAAAGGATAACGCTTGCCGCAGGCGAGAGCAAGACACTCACATTCAAAGTACCGGCTTCGGAATTCTCGTTTTACGATACAAGGAACAACGATCTCACAACAGCACCGGGAACGTGGGAAATTCAAGTCGGCAGTTCATCAAAAGATATACGTCTGAAAAACACATTTACCATTGAATAGATACTAATGCTTTTCACAAACCCAATGCGGAAACTATGGAGACTGTATGAAAAAGAAAGATTCAGAAAAATCACATCACATGAATTCATCACGGCGAGATTTTGTGAAGCAAGTCGGTGCCGCTGCAGCCGGCTTACTCGTTGTGCCATATTTAAAACCATCGGGAGTTTTTGCATACACCCGTACGGAGGATTCATCGTTTCTCGCGACGGTTGCCATATGCAACTCGGCAAACACGCCTGCGGATACCTATGTGTATGACGATGCCGGCGGCGGAGTCAAGCAGAAGGTGAAATACATTCTCGACTTGCTTGATCAGAATCAATCCGGCGGAGTCTCTTCTCTGTTCAGCAAGGGGAAGAAAGTTGCGATAAAGATCAATTTGACCGGCGGTTCAGGGACTGCTGCCGGTTTCAAGCCGAACAAAGGCGCAAAGTTTCCTGACTATACAATTACTGAAGCAATGTGGACACATCCGGCAGTCCTCCAGGCGGTCGGTCAGTACGTCCTTGATGCCGGCGTGAATCCGACCGACCTTTACATCGTGGATTCTTTCTGGGACACAACATGGAAGAATGCAGGCTCGACAGCCCCGTTTGGCTCCAATGATAGTTTTGGATATAAAGCGGTTCAAACAGCGTTGGGGTGCAATGTGGTTGACCTCAACGATACCACTGCTGCAAATATTACAACCATATCGACGGGGAGCGGCTACTACAACTTCCCTTCGTTTACGATGAACAAAATATTGCAGACTGTCGATGTCTATATCTCTATCCCGAAGCTGAAGCACCACTCCGCGGCCGGTCTCACATGTTCGCTCAAGAACCAGATCGGGACCGTTCCCCAAACGTTATACGGGATAACGAATGATGCCGGCCGCAGGGGAGCGCTCCATCATCCGACGAGTACGGCCTCGGAATGGAATTATTTGCCTGAGACTATTTGCGATCTGAATGCTGCGCGTCCGGTTCATCTTGCTGTGATCGATGGGATCAAGAACTCTACAGGCGGTGAAGGATCTTGGTGCTCGAATTTTGCGCCATGCTCTAAACACGCGCTCTTTGCGGGCCTGGATCCTGTTGCCAGCGACAGCATCGGTGCGAAAATTATGGGACTGGATCCTGAGGCGGCAATCCTTGCCATTCCCCGCGCCCATAACAGACGGTGCAGCAACATCCTCAACAACCGATAACTACCTTTACCTTCTCAATGCAAAAGGTATTGGCACAAAT